>JAQXHB010000071.1 GCA_029007015.1 Bacillota bacterium
AAGCACCAGCATGACAGCGGCTATCTGCCAGTCAATATACATCAGCATGACCGCGCCGCCGACAACGGTTATGCCGTCGATTAAGACGGTGGGCAGATTGTCGATAAACAGCGTGGATATCTGGTCGGCATCGCTGAGCACGCGGGTCATCAGGTTACCCGTCTCGCGGCTTAGATAGAAACTGAGCGGCAGTCGGTTCATGGCACCGAACACCTGCGACTTGATATCGCGCACAACATACGGCACCGTTTTGGCCACCGCCGCATCCTTCAGCGCGCCAAAAAGCAGGCCTATCAGTTTGACGGCCAGCATCGTGCCCACCACCATCAAAAGCGCGGCGGTAAAGTCAAGCCCATGCCGACCGAGCACATCACCGAGGGCGGCGTCTCGCTCGAGCACCCGGCCAAACAGCACCGTTCCGCTCAAATACGGCGTTGCCAAATCGAGCGCCGCCGTCAGCAGGGTAAATATGAGCGCCGCGAGCAGACGCCGCCAATACGGTTTGAAAAAGGCGGCAACGCGCACAATCAGCGAGCGCCCCTCGGCCGCGCTCACCCGCTCGCCATCCTGCGGCATAGGGCCGCCGTGCGGGGGAGGCATAGCAGATGGGCCGCCTGTCCGCTCGGGACACGGCTCCTTATGACCCGCCGCCTCCGCCTGACCGAGGCCGACCGCGCTGTTTATGCTGCGTGCAAATTCGCGCAGTTCTTTCATATATGTATTGGTAACAGCGCCCAGCATGCGGTCGCCGTCGGCTGTGCGTATGCACAGCGTGCCGCCCGAGACATTGTTCAAAATGACCGCCTCACGAATATCGTCAAGCGGCATCAACAGCACATCGGCCGCCTCATCAATATCGGGCAGTGACCCGTCAGCATTAAAATACGACCCGCTTTCAGCGCCGACGGCCGCAACACAAATAAGCCTGTCCCGCGTCAGGACAAGTTTTTTGTAATTCAGCCGGCCGCAGCAATCCAAATCGAGCACCGCCGCCGCGCAGTCACGGCCGACGCCCTGCGCCGACAAAAAAGTATAATCGCTCTCAGACAGTATTTTCATGCGCCATACCTTTTTACTGATTATTTGATTTCATTTTACTATGTGTACCGATAATTGTCAAACACCGAGAAAAAATTTTTTCCTTTTGCGTTTGTTGCAGCAACCGTTGCACTATTCCGCGCTTTTATTGAACAGCCTATCGCAGAAAGGATGATTAACTTTGGCAAAAAGATTTACAAAGCAGGAGAGGCATTTTTGTTACCTGCTGGCAAATGGCTACTCGGTCGCTGAGGCCGCCCGAATGGCCGAAATCGACAGCGCCGAGCAACTCATGCAGCGGCAGTCGCTGACCGAGTGCTGCCGCAGTGCGCGGCCGCAAATACCCGACAGGGTGCGCGGCGGTCTTGAGCGGCTGGCATTCGGTGACATAACCGACGCAGTGCGGCTCATCTACCTTGAACAGCCGCAGGACGGACAGATTGAACGGCTCGATTTGTTTAATGTATCCGAAATCAAGCGCGGCAAAAACGGCGTCGAGATAAAATTTTTCGACCGCATCAAGGCGCTTGAGCAATTAGCCGAATTGTCCGATGACGGCGGTGACGGCGCCGAGCCGTTCTACCGTGCGCTCAATGAAAGCGCGCGCCGCGCAGTCGGCGGTGACTGCGATGAAGTTTAAACCCTTTTCATCCAAGCAGTTGCGCGCGCTGACATGGTGGTGCGACTCATCACCCGACCGCGAACACGACGCCATCATCTGTGACGGCGCTGTACGCAGCGGCAAAACGGTGTGCATGTCGCTGTCCTTCATAGCATGGGCTTTCTACCGCTTTGGCGACGCCTCCTTTGCCATTTGCGGCCGCACCTTGCAAAGTCTGCGGCGCAATGTGATCACTCCTCTTGAACCGATGCTGCGCGAACTGGGGTTCGACTGCCGTCAGGTGCTCAGCCGAAATTACATGGAGATAAACCGCGGCAACAGAACCAACCGTTTCTACCTTTTCGGCGGCAAAGATGAGTCGTCGGCCGCGCTCATTCAGGGCATGACCCTATCGGGCGTAATGTTCGACGAGGTGGCACTCATGCCGCGCTCATTTGTTGAGCAGGCGCTGGCTCGCTGCTCGGTAGAGGGCAGTAAGTTTTGGTTCAACTGCAATCCCGAGCACCCCGAGCACTGGTTCAAACAGCAGTGGATAGACCGCCGCGAAGAAAAAAACGCCCTCTATCTGCACTTTTGCATGAACGATAACCCGTCGCTCAGCCGACAGATGATTGAGCGCTACCGCTCACTCTATTCCGACACCTTCTATGAGAGATTTGTCGAAGGAAAATGGGTTTCTGCCACAGGGCTGGTCTACCCCTTTTTCAAGGTGCACGACCGCAATGTGACATCCTCGGAATGTTCTCGCTTCTACATATCCTGCGACTACGGCACGGTCAATCCGACCTCGATGGGATTGTGGGGGCTGAAGGATTCGGTATGGTACCGGCTGGACGAGTACTATTACTCGGCGCGTCAAACGGGCCGTCAACTGACCGACGAGGAGCATTACAGCGGCCTCAAAAGGTTGGCGGGAAATCTGCCGGTCGAAGCGGTCATATGCGATCCATCGGCGGCATCGTTCATCACTGTCGTCAGGAGACATGGCAAATTCCGCGTTATCCCGGCTAAAAATAGTGTAATCGACGGAATACGCCATGTTGCCGACGCACTCAAGGGCGGCAAAATCGCCGTCTGCCCCTGCTGTAAGGACGCGGTGCGCGAATTTGGGCTCTACCGATGGGATGACCACGCCGGCTGTGACGCGGTGAAAAAGGACAACGATCACGCGATGGATGATATTCGCTACTTTGTTTCGACCGTGTTGCAGCAGGACGGCAACAGATTTTTTGCCGCCGCAGTCAGGCGGTAGGCTGTTCAAAAAGTCGGCCGACGGCGACCAAATCCGTCGAGAGGGAGATTGAATATATGAAACTGAAGGAACTATTTAGGCGCGAAAGTTCGGCAGCGGTCAGCGTGCAGACTTCGCGCGATAAGCGCTCGGCCGCCTTTGGGCTTGACCGGTATGTGCCGCTCACAACTCCCGAGGCGCATATTTACGCGGCCATGCGCTCATCTATACCCATCATCGACGCGGCCGTGAACAAAATCGTCCGGCTGTGCGGCGGCTTCACTGTTCGGGCCGAGGACGATATCTGGCTCAGCGAGCAACTTAACCGATTTTTGGCCAATGTCAAGGTTGGCGCCACCTCGCAGGGCGCCGATATGTTTATCGACGCCTACCTTGACCAGTTGCTGACCTACGGCACGGCAGTGGGCGAGATAGTTGTTGACGGCGACGATGTGTGCGCGCTGTATAATGCGCCGCTGTCCCGCCTCGGCATAGACACCGCTGACAGCCCGCTCGCGGCCAACCTGTACCGCATCGAGGGCGGAGAGCGCGTGCCCATTAAGTACCCCGAACTTATCTGCGTCAGCGCGCTTGACCCACAGCCCGACTGCGTTACGGGCGTAAGCCTGCTGCGCGGCATGCCCTTTGTCAGCAACATACTGCTGAAAATTTACGAGAGCATCGGTCAAAACTTCGAGCGAATGGGCAATGTCCGCTTTGCCGTCAACTACCGTCCCAGCGGCGACCCGCTTGACCGCGTCAGCGCACGCGAAAGGGCAGAGCAGATTGCCGAGCAGTGGTCGCAGGCCATGCAGAGCGACTGCGTACGCGACTTTGTATCGGTCGGGGATGTCGACATCAAGGTCATCGGCGCCGACAATCAGATAATCGACTGTGAGGTGCCTGCCAGACTGATGCTCGAACAAATCGTTGCCAAAACGGGCTTGCCGCCCTTTATGCTGGGGCTCAACTGGTCATCGACCGAGCGAATGAGCAAACAGCAGGCAGATATGCTGACCAGCGAGTTGGAGCACTACCGGCGCATACTGACGCCGGTCATCCTGCGCATATGCAATATTTGGCAGCGCTTGCACGGCATCAGCCGACCGGTGACGGTCGATTGGCAGACCATCAATCTGCAGGACGAGGTTGAGTTGGCCGACGCCGATTTAAAACGCGCCCAGACCGAACAAATCAGGCAGGCGCTGAAGGGAGAAAGCAATGAGTAACAAACCTACAACCGGAGTACCGACGCCGTCCGATTTGCAAAAAATCAACAAACTGGCGCGCCGTCCGCTTACCGAGGACGATGTGTACGTATTCCCCGTAACGCTGTGCGACAACGAAATCGACCGCGACAACGAGCGTTTCTCAATTGACGCACTGCACGGTCTTGCCAAACTGTTTGTCGGTAAAACCGGCATATCCGACCACTCCATGCGCTCAAGCGACCAGACGGCGCGCATTTTTGACTGCACAGTCGAGTCGGTCAGCGGCCAGACAACAGCGGCAGGTGAAGTCTATCACAAACTGTGCGCCAAAGCATATGTGCCGCGCAGTGACAAGTACAAAGATTTCATCAACGAAATCGACACCGGCATCAAAAAAGAGGTCAGCGTGGGCTGTTCCACCGCCTCACGCCGTTGTTCGATATGCGGCAATGAAATCGGCCGCGGCCCGTGCAATCACCGCGTCGGCCGCAGTTACACCGTCGGCGGCAAGCGCGCCGTGTGTCACGCCATTCTCGGTGACCCGACCGACGCATACGAGTGGTCATTCGTCGCCGTACCTGCTCAGCGCGCCGCCGGCGTTACCAAGGGCTATGCCCCGACGGTTGACGGCATTATCAAAAATCTGCGCGAAAGCGGTCTGCCCGACGACATTGTCGAGCGGCTCGAAAGCAGTGCCGCCATTGAGCAGGAGTACCGCGACCAACTGTGCAACCGCGCAGTAAAGGCCTGCATGATAGCCAACCCCGAACTGTCGGCCGACACCATCAGGTGCGCCGCCGAGCGCATGGACTGCGAGCAGTTAAAAGGCTTTGCCGACGCATACGAGCGCGCCGCCGCAAAGATACTTCCGCCGCGGCCGCAGTTATTTGCTCAGCCCGAGCCGCAAACCAAGGCCGATAACAACTACATAATCTAAAGGAGACATTTTAAATGGCTTTTGATACAATCAAAATCGAAAAAGGCATGTATTCCGTTCCAGGCAAATCGTTCACCCAGGTGCTCGAAGAACTCGACCCGAGCAGCAACTACGCCGACACTGAACTGCGCGGTTTGGACGCCTTCCAGCGCCAACTCAAGCGCTTCGACATCAAGGTGGCCGGCAGCAACTCGGATATGCTGCAGAAGTTTTACTCCACCTCCGACTCAGCAGCCCTTTTCCCCGAGTATGTTTCGCGCGCCATCAAGCAGGGAATCGAGGAGACCAACCTCCTGCCCGGCATAATCGCAACCACCACCAAGATTGACGGCATGGATTACCGCTCGGTGGCCAGTGTTCCGTCTGACAGCGACAAGGAACTGCGCGATGTGGCCGAAGGAGCCGCTATACCCGAAACCAGCGTCACCACCCGCGAAAATCTGGTACAACTAACCAAGCGCGGCCGCATGCTGGTTGCCTCTTACGAGACACTCAAGTTCCAGCGTCTGGATTTGTTCACCGTCATGTTGCGCCAGATCGGCGCATATATCGCCAAGCAGCAGTTCTCCGACGCGGTCAATGTGCTCATAAACGGCGACGGCAACGACAACGCCGCCGACACCGTGGCCGCCTCGGTCTCCGGCTCGCTGTGCTATGATGACCTGCTCAGGTTGTGGAACGCCCTCGACCCGTACGAGATGAACACCATCATCGCCTCCTCCGACATGATGATGAAAATGCTCAGCATTGACGAGTTCAAAAACCCGCAGACCGGCATCAACTTCCAGGGCACCGGCAAGTTGTGCAACCCGCTCGGCGCCAACTTCATCAAGTCATCGGCGCTGGACGACGGCACCCTCATCGCCCTCGACAAGCGCTTTGCGCTGGAGATGGTCGTTGCGTCCGATGTAAATGTCGAATACGATAAACTCATCGACCGCCAACTGGAGCGCGCCACTATCACCTCCATCGCCGGCTTTGCCAAGATATTCAACCAAGCCGCCGTCAGACTGGCCGTATAACAGTCACTGCAGTGGGTGGGGGTTACTCCCCACCCATTTTTAGGAGGAATGAATTTTGTTGGATTATAAAAAGGTATTCGACGGATTTGCTCAACTGGCCGGTTTGGAAAACCCGGTGGAAAAGGAGTTCACGCTGATACTGGAGTTGTCGATATTTGAGGTGGAGGCCATGTGCGGCGACAAGTGCAGTCTGCCCGAAAACGCCGAAAGGCTCTGTACCGCGGCGGCCGCCTTCGCATACTACAAATACAGCCTGCTGTCGGCCGCGCAGGAGGACAGTTTCAAGGCAGGCGACCTGACCGTTGCCGGTCCCGACCGCCAAAAAGCAGTGGCGGCGGCGCGCTCACTGCGCGATGACGCAGTGGCCATGATATACGACATCGTCGGCAACAGTTCCTTTTATTTTGGGCAGGTGTAAATTATGAACATCAAATCGCGCATCGACAGGGCGCTGTCCAAACACGGCGACGAGGTGAAAATACATATATTCGGTGATATACACACCGTGCGCGCCTTCATACGGCCGCTGATGTATAAAAACAAAATGTACGCCGACAACAGTTATTCATCTCTCGGCGAGTTGGATGAATCGTGCTTTTTGTACATCGGCCCCTATTTTCCCGGAATGGAACTGTTCAGTTCTTACATTGTCTGCAACGGCACCCGCTATTCGGTCGCTAAACTCAGCAAAATCGTCTACCGCGATGATGTGATATTCGCGCGCTGCATACTCCGATACTTCATACAGGGTGGTGTAACAAGTGACAAACCAGTCCTATGAAACCGTACACAAACTTATTGACGATATCATAAAGATACTCAAAAATTCCCCCGACCTGGCGAGTGCGAGCATACGGCACGCCTTCAGCGGCCAACTGTACGATAACCCGACCACGAGCGGTACCATAGTGGTTGGCCCGTATGAAACTAAAATCGAGCCTCACTTTGACAAACAACTGGGCTATCAGGACGGCTGGTTGCTGAGCGTCACAATATTTACCGACATAACCATGCCGGTGTTCCAGAGCGACAGTTATTCATGGCTGTCCTATCTGCGTATAAGCGACGCACTGGGCACGAGCGCCCTCAGCGACTTGCTTATGAGTACCGAATGCGGCACGCCCGGCTATAACCGCAACTGCCGCGCCTTTATCACACGCGCCAAATTCGTTTTTGAATACATGTTGGACTAAAACAGTAAGCCCGTCACTGACCGTGACGGGCTTTATCATTTATATGCGGTGTAGCAGATAGCGGTTTAAATTGAACCAAATCGGCTTGTGCCGTGAGGCGACTGCCGCATCAAGATGTCTGTATGCCGCCTCGGCATACGCGCGGTCGTTGTCGGTTATACCGCCCCGTGAATAGAGCACCTTTTCAAAACTCTCGGCCGCACCGATGAGCACATCGCCGCCGTAGATATTCTGCAGCCGCTCCATATATTGGTGAGGCGTTTCGTCATCCTTTTGCCGCTGGCCGTCAAATCGCATCAGGCGGTCAATCTCATGCCATACGGTCGCGGTGAAAGAGGCATAGTCAAGCATGAACAAGCGCTCTATTTGACTGCGCCTCAGTTTGACGATGAATATCGGTACCGACACCGCCACTGCCGCCGCCAACAGCACAAGCAGTGCCGTCAGCAAATCGGCCACCGTAATGGTAAAGCCGCTTTCGGTTATCACCACCGGCTGCTCGCTGATGGGCGTCTCCGACTGAGTGCCGGTCGGTGTATCGGTCGTTTCCTCGCTGACAGTGGGCTGTGAGGACTGCTCGGTGCCGGTCATGCCTGATGACGGGTCACCGCCGACGGTAACCTCCTCAGACGAGGTACTGCCCTGAACGGTGGAGGACTGCTCCTTGAACTCAGATGTGTCGATGCCGTATGTAGTCTCGGCCGCGGCAGGCGTCGGCTCAAACATAACCCAACCGAAGCCGTCAAAATATATTTCAACCCACGCGTGGGCAGAAGTATTGTCGATTACTACCCCTTCTCCGGCCTCCTCCTGCGCGCAGTAACCCTGAACATAGCGTGACGGAATACCTATCGAGCGCGCCATCACGGCCAACGCCGAGGCGTAATATGTGCAGTACCCCTTTTTCAAATCAAACAGAAAGTAATCGACAAAGTCGCGTCCCGTCGGCGTTTCGGGCACATCCAGCTCGTAACTAAAGCGGTACATATACTCCATAAGTGCACGCACGCTGTCGACCTGCGTCTTTGCTCCGGCGGCGGCAACTATCTGCTTTGCCAGTTCACTCACGCGCGTCGGCATATCGTCCGGCAGTTTGGTGTACCGGCTGTGCACGGTGTCCTCATAGGCCTTCAGTTTGACCGTTGACACGGCCGATGTCGCACCCGCCTTGCCCGTGTAAGCGCCGCCGGCAAGATAGTCGTACACCTGATAATAGTCGTATGAAAGGGTGGTAAAATCGTACTTGAAACCCTTTTTCAAATATTTGTTGGTAAACAGATTTTCGATGCCGTCGCTGAAAATCACCCGATTGCCCGGTTTGGGCAGGTCTATCAGCAAACTGCCGCGGTAGATGTTGCGGAAAAACTCGTTCATATCCAGCACCTCTACCGACACATCAAGCGCTTTGCTGTCGATGTCCGCGGCTGTCAGCGCCTCTTGCTGCAGCAGGGTGCTGTACGGCGCCTCAAAACTTTCGACCTTGACCTTCTGCTTGTCGGAAATGTCCCAGCAGTATCCGGTATATTCATCGAAATATGAAGCCACCAAATAGAGCGGCTCCTCGCTGGTCACGCTGACCGTTTTTGAAAACTCAAGGGTAGCCGGGCCGCCCAGATAGTAGTCACTGCTGCCAATGCCGGCCTGCGCCAAGTAAAACTCGCCCACGCCGTTCTTTGAGTATGTGTTGCGGCTGAAATCGCTAATGTAGTAGTAGTTGAAATTCAGTTTTTCAATCGGCATCAAAACCGACACAATCGCCACGACCGCGCACATGCACAAACCGACGGCGGCCGGAGCCAATCGGTGACCGTCGAACAAGGCGCCGCTGTGCTTGTGCTCAAACCGCTCAAAAGCCACCGGCACGGCGGCGCACACGCACACCAGCACCAGCACGACATACGGCCACTGAATATACATATTGCCGGTAAAGGCCGACACCGCATAGGCAAGCACCGTCACCGCCGACAAAGGCACAAAGCAGATGCGCCGGCCCATCAGCAAGACAGCCCCGAGAGATGCCAGCAGTGACACGGCATAAACGGTAAATGTTACAAATCCGGCCGAAACGGTACGGTACCCCGCCATTACATCGACCGCTTCATAGAATTGGTCGGAAAACGACGGCAGAACGCCTGTCAGCGTACAAAAAACATAGCCGATAAGCGCGGCCCCAATCAGCCCGAGGGTAACATAGAGCAATATTTTGCCGGTGTTTTGCAGTGAAAACAGCAGATAAAATACCGTCGTAGCCGCCACGGCCACCAGCGCCACGGGAAATGCGCCTGTCGATGTGACCAGCGCACTGTGAACGGCCATCGACAAACTGACGGCAAAGAGTATGCACAGTATGAGCCTGATGCCCCACATCGCCCTTTTTTCAGTGTTTTGCATCTCTCATACTCCTTTAAAATACAATCGGGTCGCCGCGGTCGGCCGAAACATGCACCGCTTTGATGCCGTCGGAAATAAAGCCGCGTAACTGCTCGGCACATTTATCCTCGTCTGTGCTGTCGCTGATGCGTATGAGGGTCATTTTATACCCCGCCGTACTGCCAAGGCGGAACAGGGCACGCAGTTGGTCGTCAGAACGGTCGGTCACCACCATCAAGTTAGACCCGCCGGTCCGCTCATTTATCAGCGAGCGCACCGTTTTGACCACATCATCGCCGCAAAACTCCATGCAGGCGAGGGCTGAGTAAACAGGCGGAAAATCCTGCAGTTCGTTTATCTCGCGCGATATGACTCCCGGCCCGGTATATACCACTTTGGCCGTCAGCATCTCGCTCAAACAGCAGGAGGCCAGCGAAACGGCCGCCTCGATTATCTTATCCTCACGCGGCACGAGCGCATCGCGCTCGCCGCTCTTTTTCTCAGTGTCCATAACTATATATACGCCGACCTCTTTGAGCGGCTCATAGTCCTTGACCATCAGTTTGTTCAGTTTGGAGGACGCCTTCCAGTGAATACTCTTTGGCCGGTCGCTCGACTGGTAATCGCGCACATGCGAGATGAGTATGTCATCCTTTTTGAGCGAATTTTTGGTCATCGAAGTCTGACCTATCAGGCGGTTGTCCACCGTCAGCCCGACAACGGAATATATGCGCGGATAAACGGTCACCTTGCTCATGGACATTTTCTTTTTCAGGCAGAAAAGCCCCAGCAAATCGTACAGCCGCACTTCGCTCGCACCTATCATGTATGCGCCGCGGTAACGGCAGGACACATCAAATCCCACGGCAACAGGATGTCCGAATGAGGCACACATGGTCACATCGGCACGGCGAGGACACTTGGCGTCCGGCTCGGCGCGCCGCACGCGCACATCGGCAAAGGCAAATGAAAGCCTGCGCGCACAGCGTGCATAGACATTGACGCGCACCTTCTCGCCCTTGTATACCGATATGCAGTTGAGCCCCTGATGCACCTCGACACCTGCGTACGCCGACAGCAAAAGCACGAGCGACATCAGCGGCATAATTATCACCGCGCACAACAGCGCGACGCTGACGCGGCAGGGCAAAGCGGTAAAAAAGAACACGCTCAGCGCCGCCGCGATCGCATAGTATATTCGGTTAGCAGTCATCGGTCACACCCTCTGCCATTACTTGCCCGACGGCACCTTTGTCGAGCGCTTAATCTCGTCCAGAATATCCACAACGGTGGTGTTGTTAAATCTCATTTCCTGCGTCAGCATAACGCGGTGCGAGAGCACCGGCACTATCATCGACTGGATATCGTCGGGCACAACATAGTCGCGGCCGGCGATATATGCTTTGGCCTGCGCCGCACGGTAGAGGGCCAGCGAAGCGCGCGGACTGGCGCCCAGTTGAACATTCGGGTGACTGCGCGTGGCCGACACCAGCGAAACGATGTAGTCGCCCAGCGACTGGTGGACAAACACCTTTTTGACCTGAGACTGGATGCCGATTATGTCCTCGGCCGTCGCCACCGGCTGTAAATCGAGGAAGGGGTCGTGCTCCTTGTGCATCTCAAGCACGGTGCGCTCGCTCTCGGGCGACGGGTAGCCGATGGAAATTTTCATAAAAAAGCGGTCGAGTTGCGCCTCTGGCAGAGGAAAGGTTCCCATAAATTCGATCGGATTCTCGGTAGCCAGCACCATGAACGGACGCGGCAGTTGGTATGTAACGCCGTCTACGGTCACCTGACCCTCCTCCATTACCTCCAGCAGGGCGGCCTGCGTCTTGGGCGAGGTGCGGTTTATCTCGTCTGCCAGCACAAACTGGCTCATGACGGCGCCGTTCTTGAACTCAAACTCGCCGCTCTTTTGGTTATACACCGAAAAGCCGGTAACATCGCTCGGCAGCACATCGGCGGTGAACTGGATGCGCTTGAAGGAGCCGCTGACCGACTTGGCCAGTGCCGATATCAGTCGCGTTTTGCCGACTCCGGGCACATCCTCAATGAGTACATGGCCGCCCGAAATCAGCGAAATAACCACCAGTTCGATGGCTTCACGCTTGCCCGCGATGACCGTTTCGACATTATCTATAATTTTATTTACCATGTTTATATCTCCTTTAAAGTCAAGTTCATACAAATCAATTATAATGCTTATTGCGCCGAAAAACAATTAACATATTTGTAATATTTCACGCTCCATTGTTGTGCGAGATAACCATATTGTAAATAATCCGTGAATAAAATAGGGCGGCACCCGTAGGTGTCGCCCGTTCTGCTTTATTGTCGCTCGCTCTCCGCTTTGCTGAACAGACAGCCGCAGTATTGCTGCCGGTACAGCCCATACTCGCGCGACAACACTATCGAGCGCTTGTACCCTTCGCGCTTTTTAAAGTCGGACGGCAAAAATCTGACTGCGTGACGGGCGGCAATCTCTGCGCCGAGTTCGTTTATCAGCGCGGCATTTTTGTGCGGACTGACGGTCAGCGTGGTGGTAAAAAAGTCATATCCGCCCTCGGCGGCCGCCGATGCGGTGCGCTCAAGCCGCAGGCGAAAACACTCGATGCAGCGCGCGCCGCCCTCCGGCGCACCCTCAAGGCCGCGCACCGCCGATAAAAATTCGCTGTCGTCATACGGCTCAGCGACCAGCGGCACTCCCAGCCGGTCGGCCACATCGCGCTGTGTGCGCAAGCGTAGCATATACTCCTCGCGCGGCTGAATGTTGGGATTGCAGTAGTGCAGTGTCACATCAAAGTGACGGCACAGTTGCTCAAGCACTGCCGTCGAGCAGGGGCCGCAGCAGGAGTGCAGCAACAGTCGCGGCCGCCCGTCGAGCGATGCGATGATATCGTCCATTTGCATGTGATACGGTCGGTTCATAGCGTACCCCCTATCCGACGGCATGGCACAGAGTCAAAATGAGCGGCATGGTTACGATGGACACAAGGTGCGAAAAGGAAACGATGCGCGACGCCTCAATGCCGTCGCCTTGATATTTGGCCGACAGCATCATAACCATAGCGGCGGTGGGTGCCGAAGCCGGTATCATGACCGCCATGAGCAGATTGCCGGTAATTCCGCACAGCCTGAACAGCGCCAGACAAACAAGCGGCACCGCAACCATGCGCACGGCTATGGCGCAGAAGTTCGGCACATCACTGCGGCGCACCTTGAGGCTGCCGCTGGCAAGATAATAGCCGATAACCACCATCGCAAGCGGTGTGTTAAGTCCGGCCATGTAACCGACCGGCTGAGCGATGATGCCCGGCAGTTTCAGCCGCGCAAAAAAGATAACCAAGCCGATTGCCACACCGATGACGCCCGGATTGAGCACAATGCGTTTCCAGTTGAGGTTTTCGGACGAAAAGAGCGATATGCCGACCGTCCACGACACGATATTGAAAACGGCAATATACACCGACACAAGAAACACGCCCTCATCGCCCAGTATGGCCGATGCAAGCGGCACTCCCATAAAGCCGCAGTTGGACAGCGCCGACGCGGCAATAAGCAGGTTGCGCCGCGCCTTTTCGGTACGCATGAAGCAAATGGCCGCTATGCCGAATGACACCGCATGTGACGCTACGGCGGCGATGGCCGAGATGAGCAGGCGTCCTGCCGAATCGACCGTAAATTCGACCGAACCGAAAGAGTTGATTATAACACACGGCGTAACGATATACAGCAGAACATCGGTCATCTGAGCGGCACCGGTGGCATTCATCTTTCCGGAGCGGGTCAGTATGAATCCGACCGCAATCATTATGTATAGCACCGCCACCTGAACGCTGACCGTTCCGAAAAAAGTCACAATTCCCATCTGATTAACCCTCTTGTTAAAAATTCACTCCCCATATTTTACTGCATTTTCGCGCAATATGCAACTATATGTTTTATCTCGGCGTTATGAAAATTCACTTTACATAATATTATTTTGGTGGTATAATTATACAGTATGTATGATACCGCCGTCAGAGTGAACAAATAAAATGTAAATTTCACTCAAACGGAGGTTTCGCTTATATGCAGGATAACGACCAAACGATCCCATTGCCGCCCGAGGTAAACACCGACGGCGACGGCGACAGCGGCGACGATAATTCTCGCACGACCATGTCGCTTGACCAGGTGGAGGAGATTGAAAAAACCGGCTCGGTCACAACACAGAGCAGCCGCGGCGTCATACACTGTCTGACCATCGTCGGTCAGATTGAGGGGCACTACATTCTGCCCCAGCAGAACAAAACGACCAAGTATGAGCATGTCATTCCGCAACTGGTCGCAATTGAAGAGGACGAGAACATCGACGGCCTGCTCATCATACTCAACACTGTCGGCGGCGATGTCGAGGCCGGATTGGCCATTGCCGAGCTGGTAGCCGGCATGAGTAAGCCGACCGTCTCGCTGGTGCTGGGCGGCGGTCACTCAATCGGCGTGCCGCTGGCCGTGTCGGCCGGCCGCTCGTTCATAGCGCCATCAGCCACCATGACCATCCACCCCGTCCGCATGAGCGGACTTGTGCTGGGGGTTCCGCAAACACTGTCCTACTTTGACCGCATGCAGGACCGCATAACCCGCTTTGTCACCGACAACTCAAATGTCAGCGACAAAAAGTTCCGCGAAATGATGATGAACACGGGCGAGTTGACCACCGACATGGGCACTGTGCTTGACGGCGAGGCGGCGGTCGAGTGCGGGCTTATCGACCGGCTGGGCAGTCTGTCCGACGCGCTCGACGAACTTTACAGCCAAATATCGGGAAGGAAGGATAAAAGCAGTGCTTTTCACTATAATTCCCGTTGAATGGGTAATGGCCGATTTAACCGCCGGCGAGGTGCCGCGTCAGGAGATACTCTCCACCAACCCCAAGGACTTTCTTGACGCAACGGCAATCAGGCTGCGCTGACGCGCGGCATACATATATAAGTATAAGCAAATCAATTTTCGGGAGGAGATACATATGAACATCTTGAACGCGATAATCCAGGGCATAATTCAGGGTATAACCGAATTTTTGCCTGTTTCAAGCAGCGGACACCTGGCAATTTACCAGCACTTTTTCGGCAGCACCGCCACCTCGGGCGCGATGTTTTCGGTCATGCTGCATCTCGGCACACTGTTTGCCGTCTGTCTGGTCTACCGCAACACCATCGGCAAACTCATTCTGGAGTTTTTCCGCATGGTCAAGGATATATTCACCGGCCGTTTCAGTTGGAAGGGCATGAACATCGAGCGCCGCACCATACTGATGATGATTATTTCGACCGCCATGCTGCTTTTGATGTTCATACCGGTCGGAGGCGGCAGAAATATCAAGGACTGCATTGAGTCGGTCGCCGACCAGCAGAATCATCCCGAACTGCTGTGGGTAATCGGCGTCATGCTGCTGATAACAGCCGTGCTGATGTTCGTTGCGCACACCGTCACTTCCGGCAGCCGCAAAACCCACCGCTGTGCCTCTGTCAGAGACGCTCTGGCCATCGGACTGGCGCAGGCGCTGGCTGTGTTTCCCGGTTTGTCGCGCTCCGGCACCACTACATCGGTAGCGCTCACCTGCGGCCTTGACAAGAATTATGCCACCCAGTACAGTTTCATACTGTCCATTCCGGCCGTTGCCGCCGCCGCTCTGATTGAATTTAAAGATGCACTTGCAGTGGAGGGACTCGGCTCGGTCGATTGGCTGTCCACCGTCATCGGCATAGTGGTTGCCGCCATTGTCGGCATACTGGCCATCAAAACCTTCATCTGGCTTATCAAGAAAAACCGATATGTTGTCTTTTCATATTACTGCGGCATTGCCGGCCTGCTGGTCATAATCGCCTCTATCGTCGAGGCTGTCGCCGCATAAAATAAGAAACGGAGATTAAAATGGCAAATAAAAAGAAAAGCAGTTCGCACCAGCGCGGCCGCAAGCCGGCCAAACCAGCCTCGCGGGCGCAGGGCAGTTACATACTGTCGATAGTGCTTTTTGCGCTGGCGGTGTTCACTCTGCTGGTCGCAATAATCCCCGGCGAGGCGGGATGGACATGGCTGCACGCTTTTGAACACGGCCTGTTCGGCATCACTGCCTATGTCTGGCCGGTGCTCATAGGCTACATCGCAGTGCTGGAGGCACTGGACAAAGAGAGCACATACATACGTCGCCGCTTTGCCCTGTCGGGCGTCTTTCTGCTGCTTGTGCAGATGACCGTTGATGTATTCCGCGCTCATCCGGCCGATGAGGGCTTTTTAGAGCACCTGACTGCCGCATACACCTCTGGTGATGTGCTGTCGGGCGGATTTTTCGGCGCACTGTTTGCACAGCCGCTGTGGCTGGCCTTCAAAAGCGGCGCCCGCATAATAATCTGCCTGCTCATATTTGTATTTCTGATGATACTGACCGGCACCACGCTGGTCGGTCTGTTCAACAACACCATCAAGCGTCCGGCTGACAAGATTAAGGGCGCCGCCACCGATGCCATTGAGCATGTTCATCGCCGCCAAGAGGCGGAGGTCGATATCAGTCTTGATAGCAACGGCAACCCTTACGATGTGCCCATTGACGGCGAACCGCCGCGCAAACAGCGCCGTCAGCCTGCCGACCTCGACAGCGCGCGCAAAAAACTGGTCAGCAGTTATAACGACGACGGCCGCGGCGACAGTTACAATGTACCGGTCGACACCGAGACCGGCGAGGTGACAGAGCCTCCGGCCGGCGGCTTTGCCGAGACCGAGTCAATAATCGACGATGCCCTTATGGACAAAATAAACGAGGCCGTCGAGGTGGTGGCCGACGACAGCAAGGCGGCTGAAAAGGCCGATGTAAATGCGGACGAGCCCTTCACCGTGCCCGTGACCGAGAGCGCCGCCGAGAGCGAACCCTACCGCTATCCGCCCATCGACCTGCTCAATGTGGCCAAGACCGATAACCCCTCTGATATCAAGGCGGAACTGTCAGGTAACGCTGAAAAACTGGTCAACACTCTCAAGAGTTTCGGCGTGGAAACGCGCATCATCGACATCAGCCGCGGTCCTTCGGTAACGCGGTACGAATTGCAGCCTGCCGCCGGAGTTAAGATAAGCCGCATCACCAGCCTCGCTGACGATATCGCACTCAACCTTGCGTCGGCCGGCGTTCGTATCGAGGCACCCATCCCCAACAAGGCGGCCGTCGGCATCGAAGTGCCCAACCGCATACGCTCGACCGTCAGCATACGCGAACTTATCGACAGTGAGCAGTTCCGCAGTGCCAAGGGCAAACTGAACTGCGTGCTCGGGCGCGACATTTCCGGCGACATTTGCATGGTCGACATCGCCAAAATGCCCCACCTGCTGATAGCCGGCACCACCGGCTCCGGTAAGTCGGTGTGCCTCAATTCGCTGATAGTCAGCATGCTCTACCGCGCTGACCCGTCAGAAGTCAAAATGCTCATGATTGACCCGAAGGCGGTCGAAATGAAAATGTATAACGGCATTCCTCACCTGCTTGTGCCCATTGTCTCCGACCCGCGCAAGGCGGCCGGCGCGCTGGGCTGGGCAGTAACCGAGATGCTTCAGCGATACAAACTGATGGCCGACAACGGCGTCAAAAATTTAGAGGCGTACAACAAACTGGCCGATACGCGCGACGACCTTCAGCGTCTGCCGCAGGTGGTCATATTCATTGACGAGTTGAGCGACCTGATGATGGCCGCGCCCAACGAAGTTGAGGATTCCATATGCCGACTGGCGCAAATGGCGCGCGTGGCCGGCATGCACCTGATAATCGCCACCCAGCGTCCGTCGGTCAATGTCATCACCGGCCTTATCAAGGCCAATGTGCCCAGCCGTATCGCGCTGACCGTCTCGTCACAGACCGATTCGCGCATCATTTTGGATATGGCCGGCGCCGAGAAACTAATCGGACGCGGCGATATGCTGTTCGCTCCCGTCGGCTCGGCCAAGCCCATCCGTATCCAGGGGTGCTGGGTCAGTGACGAGGAAATTGAGGCAATAGTTGACTTCCTCAGCGGCAAGTCGACGCAGGAATACGACCAAGATGTCATGGACGAAATCGAGCGTCAGGCCGCCATGGAAAAGGGTGCCCGCCCTGAAAATGCCGACAGCGATGCCAGCGGCGAATACGACGATATGCTGCCCAAGGCCATCGAATGTGTCGTCGAGGCCGGTCAGGCATCTACCTCACTGTTACAGCGCAAACTGAAACTCGGCTACGCCCGCGCCGCGCGCATTGTTGACCAACTTGAGGAGCGCGGCATCGTCGGCCCGTATGAGGGCTCTAAACCGCGCAAGGTGCTGATGACCAAACAGCAGTGGCTGGAGTCGCAAGCCCTCGGCGGCGATGACAGCATATAACATAAAATTACCCATTCCGATATAAAAAATCCGGCTGAGAGAGGCACTCCCCTTTCAGCCGGATTTTTTATGCAATTTACCCCGCGTTCATCACCGGGGCATCAATTCACCAATCACCCGCGGGATTTGCGCAACCGTATCGCTCGCTATCATGCTGACCGGGTTGACCGCTCGCTCGGCGTACTCGCCCGCCCTGCCGTTGATATAGGCCGCCAGCACCGCCGCATCGAAGTTGTCGTCGCTGTAAGCGCAAACCGCCGCCATTATACCCGACAGCACATCGCCGCTGCCGGCGGTCGCCATGCCGGCACACCCCGCGTCAACCAGCACTGTTCGGTCGCCGTCGGTTATCACGGTGGTCGGCCCCTTGAGCAGCACCACGGCGCCGCACCGGCCGGCGTACTCACGCGCCAAACCTATCGGGTTTGCGAGCACCGCGTCAACATCGCTGTCAATGAGCCTCGCAAACTCCTTGACATGCGGGGTCAAAACCAGCCGTCCGGCGGCCGACTTGATGCTCTCATCGTCCATCGCTGAAAGTATATTCAGCCCGTCGGCGTCAATGACCAGCGTGCCGCCGAAATTCTGCATAAGATAGGCGAGAATTTCCCGTGTCCCGTCGCTGACGCCTATCCCCATGCCAAAGGCGACCGTTTTGACATTCCGTATCAGACCGTCTATCTCCGCTTGGTTGAAGGCGGCGGTGCCCTCTATGTCGGTCAAGGGATATAGGGTGCTCTCGAGAATACTCGGCATGAGTTGGCGGCATATTTCGCGCGGCGCCGCAACCTTGACCACGCCCGCCCCCGACCTCATCGCCGCGTTGGCCATATATGCCAGCCGAATGGCGCCGCTGTAACAAAACGACCCGCCTATGAGGGCGATATACCCGTATGTGCCCTTGTTTGAGAAGTTGGGACGCCTCGCAAATGAGCCGGCAAAATCGGTCGGCTCGGCCAGTCGGTACGGCCGCTCGACCGGCTTAATGCCGATGTCGCAGTTGACCTTTGAGCCGATACTGTCCTTGGCCATGTTCAAAAAATGTCCCGGTTTAAAGCCGCCGACAGCCACTGTAATGTCCGATTTGACGCACATCTCGGCCATGCCGCTGTCGCCGTTCAGCCCGCTGTTGATATCGACCGAAACGGTGTACGCGCCGCTCTCGTTTACAGCAGCAATAATCTCGCGCTCAAGCCCCGTGACAGCGCCCCTAAATCCGGTGCCGAAAATGCAATCGACAACCGTCGCGTATCCTTTAAATGTTGTCAAGCGGTCGCACCGAGCGATATTGACGCCGTCAGCAAGGCACTGCTCGTAATAATACCTGCCGTCGGCCGAAAATCTGTCGCCCAGCATAAACACCGTGCACTCGATGCCTTGCGAGTGCAAAATCTGTGCCAAGCAGTAGCCGTCTCCGCCGTTGTTGCCGCTGCCGCAAACAACGGCGACCGGCGGTATCCAACTGACTGCGCCGAACACGCCCTCGGCCGCGCGGCGCATAAGCTCCCTGCCCGGCACGCCTTGCTCTATGGTGTGCGCGTCGCTTTTGCGCATATTGTCAACAGACAAAATATCTATCATCGTGTGCCTCCCGATTTTTACCGCGCCGATAGCATCCGACCGATTACAGCGCTTTTATCGCATCGGCCGCAATTTGCTCGGCTGTCAGGCCGTTTTGCCGCAGGATTTCGTCGACATCGTATCGGTCGATAAACTCCTTTTTGAGTCCTCGGCACAGCACTTTCATGCCGCTGTCGCCGTAGTACGCGGCCACTTTTTGCCCGAAGCCGCCGTCCAGTATGCCGTCCTCAAGCGTAACAACTACGCGGTGGTCATCGGTCAAACTGTCGAGCAGTTCGGTATCAAGGCCGGTCAAATAAACCGGATTTATCAGCGTTGCATCTATCCCCTCGCCGCGCAGACGCTCAAGCGCCGCCTCGCCCAGCGAATAGAAACTGCCGACCGCGATTACGGCAACCCCGTTGCCGCGATGGGTGACAGTACTGCGATTGAGCCGCCCGTAGTCGGCAATGGGCATCGACCGATTGGAATTAACGCCGTCGCCCGGCACGCGAATGGCCACCGGATAATCGGTCTGATTCATCGACCAGCGCACCATCGCCTCATACTCCTCACGGCATGTCGGCGCCAAATAGACCATATTCGGTATGTTGGAGATGAGCGGTATATCGAAAATGCCGAGGTGGGTGATGTCACTCATGCCGTAAACCGAAGCCGCAAATACGGCGATTGTAACCGGACTGCCGTTTATGCAGACATCCTGTGACAACTGGTCATATGTGCGCTGAATAAACGAACTGTAAACGCCGTAAAACGGCTTGCCGCCACCGGTTGCGATGCCGCTGGCCAGCGCAACCGCGTGTTCCTCGGCAATGCCGACATCGACAAACTGACGGCCGGCGGCCGCACGCATATCGGCCGAAAAGCCCATGACCGCCGGTGTGCCCGAAGTGATAGCCACCACACTGCCGTCATCGGCCATGAGGCCCCGAAGCAGGCGGCCGGTCAAATCGTGGTAGTTATCGCCGCCGTCGCAGAGCGGCTGACCGCTCTGCACATCAAACGGCCCGCTCCAGTGCCAATTTTCTTTATCTGCCACCGCCGGCGCATAGCCTCTGCCCTTTTCGGTGCAAATGTGCACCACCGTCGGCCGTTCACAGCCGCGCACGGCCGTGAACGCATCAATGAGTGCGCCGATATCGTTGCCGTCGGGCACAAAGGTGTAATCAAGCCCCATCGCGCGGAACAGATTTTGCTCGCACTTGCCGCCGCTTTGACGCAGCCGGCGCAGATTATCATACAGCCCTCCGTGATTCTCGGCTATCGACATATCGTTATCGTTGACCACGATTATCAAATTACCGCCCAGTTCGGCCGCAAAATCGAGCCCCTCCAGCGCCTCTCCGCCGCTGAGCGAGCCATCACCGATAACAGCGATAACATTGCCGCTCTCGCCCTTCAGGTCGCGCGCCTTAGCCAGTCCGCAGGCGAGGCTTACCGAGGTTGAGGTGTGCCCTATTTTGAAAAAATCGTGCTCACTCTCATCGGGATTTGAGTAGCCGGAGGCCTCGCCAAACCGCTCATCATCGGTGAAGGCGGCCTGCCTGCCGGTCAGCAGTTTGTGGCAGTACACCTGATGCGAAACATCAAAAACAATTTTGTCCTGCGGCGAATCAAAGACATAGTGCAGGGCAATGGTGGCCTCGACCATGCCGAAATTGGGGCCGAAGTGACCGCCGCGCTTGGACAG
The DNA here is from genome assembly GCA_029007015.1 of Bacillota bacterium. Lineage (GTDB taxonomy): Bacteria > Bacillota > Clostridia > Oscillospirales > Acutalibacteraceae > SUG1189. The sequence goes on from JAQXHB010000071.1 coordinate 21,278, forward strand.
TCGGTTGAGCATGGCAGTGCGCATCTCATCGGCCAACGCACAGAGTTGCTCTGAGTTAAAACGCCGCACATCGCTCGGCGCATTTATCTGTTCCAAATACATTTTTATGCCTCCTTAATCATTCCTTATTATTATAATACACCACGCTCGGGGCATGTCAAGATTTTATCGCGCCGACGCGCCGCGGAATGGCGCAAATTTGCTTGCACTCGGCCGCTATGTATGTTATACTCCAAATGTATGTTAAGCGCAATTCAATTTCAAAGGAGACGGTGAAATGGTTGATAAATTTGAAAATTATGATTTGAATAATTTGCCTGAACAGCCGGTACCCGAACTGGCCGAACTGTCGCGTCAAGCGGCCGCCGAGGGCATCGTCCTGCTCAAAAATGACGGTGTTCTGCCCCTTTCCGCAGACAGTACGGTCGCCCTGCTCGGCCGCGCCCAGTTTGACACAGTAATAAGCGGCGAGGGCTCGGGCGGTCTGGTTAATGTGCCCTACTCGGTCAATTACATAACCGCCCTGCGCGAACACGGCGTCAATATTTACGAGCCGCTGGCCGATATGTATGAGGACTGGATTGACCGCAATCCCATAGACCTCGGCAACGGCTGGGCGACCCGACCGACAAATCAGGTCGAAATGCCCCTCGATACCAGTACGCTCACTGCGGCCGCCGCAGTTGCCGACACCGCCATCGTATTTATCAACCGTGTCACCGGCGAGGACATGGACAACCGCCCCGGAGAGGGCGGATATCTGCTGACCGCCGATGAGCGCCGCATCATCGACTCAGCCGCCGAGCACTTTGCTCATGTCGCGGTGGTGATGAATGTCAGCACCCTTACCGATGTGTCATTTGCTGACGACAGACGCATCGGCGCACTGCTATACGCATGGAACGGCGGCATGGAGGCCGGCAATGCGCTGGCCGATGTGCTGTGCGGCGATGTTTCTCCCAGCGGCAAACTGGCCGACACCGTCATCACTTCGCTCGACCGGTGTCCGGCTGACGCCTCATTTGGCGGCGAAAAGGTCAATGTTTACTCCGACGATATCTATGTCGGCTACCGCTACTATGAAACGGCCGACCGAGAGGCCGTGCAGTATCCTTTCGGCTTCGGTCTGTCGTACACCGATTTTGATGTCACGCTCGATGCCATCGGCGTGGTCGGCCCGCGCGTCAGCGTCTCGGTCAATGTGACCAACACCGGCAGTTTCGCCGGCAAAGAGGTGGTCGAAGTCTATTTTTCGGCGCCTCAAGGGCGGCTCGGCCGGCCGGTGCGCGAACTGGCCGCATTCGGCAAAACCGAACTTCTGCAGCCGGGCGAAAGCGTCGATATGAGCCTTGAATTTAATGTCGACAGCATGGCCGCCTTTGACGACGGCGGACTGGTCGGCCCCGCCTGCTCGTATGTTCTCGAGGCGGGCAATTACGGCATATTTGTCGGCACCGATGTGCGCAGTGCCAAGCACGCGATGACCTTCACCGTCGAGCAGACGCGCATCGTGCGCACCGTCGGCAGCGCTCTGGCGCCGGTGACGCCCTTTAAGCGCATGAAACCTCAGGTGGGCGAGACCATCACCATGATTATGGAGGATGCGCCGCTCGGAGACGGTGATGTCGATGTGCGCATTGCCGAGCGCATGCCGAGCGCTGTACCCATCACCGCCGACCTCGGCATAAAACTGTTTGATGTGGCCGACGACACCGCCGAAATGGACAAATTCATTGCACAAATACCCGACGAACAACTGATGTGCATGATGCGCGGCGAGGGCATGGGCAGTCCCAAGGTCACTCCGGGCACCGGCTCAGCATTCGGCGGCACGACCGACCAACTGCTCGGCTTTGGCGTGCCCATCGCCTGTGCCACTGACGGGCCGTCCGGTTTGCGTCTGGACAGCGGCGCAAATGCCTCTCTGCTCCCGACCGGCATCACCCTCGCGTGCACATGGAACACCCAACTTGTCGAGCGGCTGTATAATTACATCGGTGTTGAGATGCGCGCCTACAAAATCGACACCCTGCTCGGCCCCGGCGTCAACATTCACCGCCATCCGCTGTGCGGACGCAACTTTGAATATTTTTCAGAGGACCCGCTGCTGAGCGGTAAAATGGCCGCCGCCGTCACGCGCGGCATTGCCGCCTGCGGCGTGACCGGCACAATAAAACACCTCGCCGTCAACAATCAGGAGCACTGCCGCACCGCGTACGATGTGGTTGTCAGCAGCCGTGCCCTGCGCGAGATATACCTGCGTCCCTTTGAGATTGCGGTGCGCGAGGGTGGTCGGTGCGCCGTGATGACCTCGTACAACTCGGTCAACGGCCACTGGGCGGCCGGCAATTACGACCTGTGCACCGCCATTCTGCGCGATGAATGGGGCTTCGACGGCTTTGTGATGAGCGACTGGTGGGCGCAGATGAACGACACCGGCAAAGAGCCGTCCAAGCAGAATTTGGCCGCCTGCGTCCGCGCGCAGAACGACATATACATGGTCGTATCCAACGCCTCGACCAATCCAGACAACATGGCCGCGGCTCTCATTGACGACCACATCACGCGCGGCCAGTTGCAGCGAAATGCCGCCAATATATGCCGCTATTTGACCGAAACGCCCGCCTTCGAGCGGTTCCGCGCATCGGGCGGCCGCATTGAAACGGCAAATGACTTTGACACCGAGAATATGCCGCTTGTCGCGCAGTTCAGCGATATCGGCCGCCTGCAGAAGATGCCGGTGCGCATTGCCGAGAGCGGCAAATATGTGCTGGCCGTGACATACAGCACTCAATCGGCCAAAATCGCACAGGGAACCATCTCGATAATTGTCAATGACCACGGCGCCGCCACCGCATCGATAAGCGGCACCGAGGGCGGCGAGGTCATCCAGACCCGTCTGCTCCTGCTCGACGCAGGCCATCATGACATCAAACTCGATTACAGCGACGGCACTCTGAAGGTGCTTCACGCCGCCGTTTACCGCGTGGTGTAAAGTCACACGGCACCGGCATTTCCTCTCTATCTGATAAAATGTTTTAATCATACAGCAAGCAAACAGCCGCCACAATTCCTTTCGAATTGTGGCGGCTGTTGTATTTTTGCGCAATTACTTTGTGCCGGTTGAGCCAAACCCGCCCGAGCCGCGCTCGGTGTCATTAAGTTCATCAACCTCGTTAAAATCGGCGGCCAAAAACGGCGCAATCACCAGTTGAGCAATTCGCTCGCCGTGAGTGACCGAAGCGGCGGCATCCGAATGGTTGTGCAGTGCGACCATTATTTCGCCGCGATAATCAGCGTCGACCACGCCGACCTTGTTGGCCGGCGCCAGTCCCTTCTTGCTGGCCAGTCCGCTGCGAGCGTATATCAGTCCGGCGTACCCTATCGGTATCTCTGCCGCCAAGCCGGTGTGAATAAGCACCGTCTGCCCGGGCTCGATGACCACATCGCCGTCGGTCACGGCGTACAAATCGGCGCCGGCCGCAAACTGACTGCCGTATGTCGGCAGAACTGCGCGGCTGTCGAGCCGCTTAACATTAACTTTTAGCATTGTTTCAGCCTCCGTTATCAGTTGGTTTCATCCCACGCAACAATACTGCCTGCAGCTCGCGTGGCCGCAAGGTCGATTATCCGCTGATTGCCCGAGCCGCGAAACCTAAGCGATAAATCCTTTTTTCCCTCCATAAAACGGCCGTCGACGAGCACATCTATCATGCCGAGCATCTCATCGGTAACATCAATATGCGGCCGGCCGTCGCCGGTCAACTGCTCATATGTGTATCCCGAATAGCACCACACCGTTTTGTGCGGATAGCGCCGGCGGAATGTGCGCAGCAGTTTTACCAGTTCGCGCTGATTTTGCGGCTCAAAAGGCTCGCCTCCCAGCAGGGACAGACCCTTGATGTAGTCAGGCTCAAGCGCCTGCATGATGGCCGCTTCAGTGTCGGCGGTGTAAGCATCGCCATAGTCAAAATCCCACGCAATGCTGTTAAAACAGCCCGGGCAGTGGTGGGTGCAGCCGCTGACAAACAGCGAAACCCTCACCCCCGGGCCGTTAGCAACATCATGGGTCTTTATGCTTGCATAGTTCATCCCATCGCCTCAGTTACAGGTGCAAAACGCGCGACTTGATTTCCTTGGTCTTGCCCTCGTTCCAGTAATTCTCACCAAGATAGCCGCAGGTGCGTCTGGTGACATTCATTTTGGCGTGGTCCTTGTTGTGGCACTGCGGGCACTCCCACTCGTTGTCATCGTTAATAATTATTTCGCCGTCGTAGCCGCACAACTGGCAGTAGTCCGACTTGGTGTTGAACTCGGCGTACTGGATATTTTCGTAAATAAACTTGACAACATCCTTGAGCGCCTCCAGATTGTGGCGCATGTTGGGTATCTCGACATAACTGATGGCGCCGCCGGGCGACAGACGCTGGAACTCGCTTTCGATACTGAACTTGGTAAAGGCGTCGACCTTCTCGCGCACATCAACATGGTAGGAGTTGGTGTAGTAGCCCTTGTCGGTGATATCGGTAACAACACCGTACTTGCCCTGGTCTATACGCGCAAAGCGGTAGCATAGACTCTCGGCGGGCGTGCCGTAGAGCGAGAAGCCGATGCCGGTGGCGTCACGCCATTTGTAGCAGGTGTCACGCAGATAGGTCATCAGGCGCAAGGCAAAGTCCTTGCCCTCCGGCTCGGTCTGGCTGCAGCCCTTGACCAGTTTGGTCACCTCGTAAATGCCGATATATCCCAGCGATATGGTGGAGTAATTGTCCATCAGGTACTTGTCAATTGTCTCGCCCGAATTGAGTCGGGCGATGGCGCCATACTGCCAGTGAACGGGAGAAACATCGCTCACCGTACCCCTCAGAGCGTTGTGACGGCACATCAGCGCCTCATAGCACAACTCCAGCCGCTTATCCAGTTCGGCCCAGAATTCATCCTCGCTCTCGGGCACAAAGCGTCCGCCGTTGGTGACGGCCAGACCGACCTGCGGCAAATTGATAGACACCACGCCCTGATTGAAACGGCCCTCGTACTTGTACTTGCCCGTCTCGGGGTCAATCCAGTCGGTCAGGAATGAGCGGCATCCCATCGGTGAAAATACATTGCCGTTGTGGGTCTCGCGCATAATCTTGGCAGAAATGTAGTCGGGGTACATACGCTTGGCCGAGCACTTAACAGCCAGTTCGGTGATGTAATCGTACTTGCCGCCCTTCAGGCAGTTGTTCTCATCCAGCACATAAACCAGTTTCGGGAAGGCCGGCGTGATGTAAACGCCCTTTGAATTTTTGATACCCTGCAGGCGCTGATTGAGCACCTCCTCAAATATCATGGCGTTCTCTTCAACATACTCGTCATCGTCCTTGAGGTGCATAAACAGGGTTACGAAAGGCGACTGGCCGTTGGTGGTCATCAGGGTGTTTATCTGATACTGAATGGTCTGCACGCCGGAACGCAGTTCATCCCTGACCCGCTCGCTAACCAGGCGGTCAATAATCTCCGTCGGAGTGCTGTCGCCGCAGGCAGCCTCTATCCTTGCGCGGAATTTGTCGCGGCTACGGCGCAGATATTTACCGAGGTGGCTCAAATCAACCGACTGGCCGCCGTACTGATTGGAAGCAACATTGGCGATGATTTGGGTGGTCACATTGCAGGCCACTTGGAAGCCCTTGGGGCTCTCAATCATCTTGCCGTTTATCATTGTGCCGTTGTCCAGCATGTCACCGATGTTTATCAGGCAGCAGTTGAATATGGGCTGGACAAAGTAGTCGGCGTCGTGGAAGTGGAATATGCCCTCATCGTGGGCCTTGCTGAGTTTTTCGGGCAGCAGCACGCGGCGGGTCAGGTCGCGTGACACTTCACCTGCGATATAGTCGCGCTGGGTCGAGGCGATAACGGTGTTTTTGTTGCTGTTTTCCTCGGCCAGTTCCTTGTTCTCATTGCGCAGCAGTGAAAGGATGGACTCATCGGTGGTGTTGGCCTTTCGCACAAGGGCGCGGTTGTAGCGGTAAACGATGTACTGCTTGGCCAGCGCAAACTTTTTGAAATCCATCAGGCGGCGCTCGATGATATCCTGGATGTCCTCAACCAGTATGCGGGCGCGCTTCTTGTCCTCTATATACTTGATTATGGCGTC
>JAQXHB010000072.1 GCA_029007015.1 Bacillota bacterium
AAGCAGGAGCAGGGTTCCAGCGGTAATATGCTGTTCAAAGGCACCACCACCAACTATGTCGGCTACTTCAACATATTCAACATCAACGCATACGCCCATGACGGCCGCACAGCCATCACAAACGGCGCGATTTATGCGGCGGGCAGCGGCTCATACGGCCGCCCGTGGAACACCCCATACAAGTCCATCTTGGGTGCCGCACGGTTCTTGTCAGCCGGCTATATCTCCAAGCAGCAGGACACTTTGTATTACCAAAAGTTTGATGTACTTGACGGCGGCAACGGCCGATACAGCCATGAGTACATGACCAACATTTTCGCACCCAGCAGTGAAGGATACAACATGAGCAAGGCTTACAGCGATGACATGCTCAATTCTGCTCTCACATTTATCATTCCGGTTTACAAAAATATGCCGGCATCCTGCCCCAAACCGACCTCGACAGGCAATAACAACAACCTGATAAAATCAATATCGGTCAGCGGATGCAATCTGACGCCAACATTTAACAGATACACCACCGATTACAACATTATCGTGGACAGCAGTGTATCCAGCGTTACCGTCAGTGCAACGGCAGAGGACAGTTCGGCCAATCTGACCGGCACAGGCAAAAAGAGTCTCAATTACGGTGATAACACCGTCAAACTGGTTTGCACCTCTACAAGCGGCAAAGCGCGCGAATACACGCTGAACATATATCGCACGCCGGGAACGGACACTCCGTCTGTAACCCCCGACCCGTCAATTGACTCTACCGTCTACACCGTCGGTGACTATATCACCGGCGTTCAGCCTGAGACAAGTGTTGACACATTCATCACCAAATTGGCCGTAAGCAACGGCACAGTAAAGGTCACAGCCGCCGACAAGACGAGCAAAACTTCCGGTAATATTGCGACCGGAGACATTGTCAACATCTACAAGGGTGATTCGCTCTATGTCTCCTACCCCGTTTGTATAAAGGGCGATGTCAATGGCGACGGCAAGATAACTTCGGTTGACATGCTGGTCGTTCAGCGGCACATACTCGGTCTGACCGTCCAGAAGGACGCTACACTTAAAGCGGCCGACGCAAGCGGCGACGGCAAGATAACTTCGGTTGATATGCTGTATATTCAAAAGCATATCCTGAGACTACTGACCATCACGCAATGATAGGGTGAGCATAATGAAAAACAGAATTATCGCAAATATTTTTTCTTTGATTTTTTGCCTGTCGCTCGTAACCGGCATGTTTGTTACCACCGCGTCGGCCGCATCTGCGACCGTTGCACCCAGCAAATCATCGGTCACCGTAGGTGACACATTCACTGTCACGGTCAAATTCTCAGGCTCCAATCTCGGCTCGGTGCAGGCTACACTCAAATATGACAGCAGCGTCATAGAATTTGTCTCCGGCGCCAATGCAAACGGCGGAGGCGGCACTGTCACAATGACCACCAGTTCCAGCAGCGGCGTGTCATCGTACAGGTTCACCATCAAGTTTACGGCCAAGGCGGCCGGCTCATCAAAACTGTCGGTGACAACATCCGAACTGATGAATTTTGATACACTGCAGAGCGTGGGCACTCCGTCGGCATCAAACAGCGTTTCGGTCGTCAGCAAAACGGCGCTGTCATCTAACAATAATCTCTCCGGTATCAAGTTGTCCTCCGGCACTCTGACTCCCGCCTTTTCGTCCGGCACCGTTTCATACACCGTCAGCGTTCCCAACTCGGTTTCATCGGTGGTACTGACGGCCAAAGCCGCCGACTCAAATGCGAAAGTATCCATTTCGGGTTCAAACTCTCTCTCGGTCGGCACCAACACGCGCACCATCACCGTGACGGCTCAAAACGGCAGCAAAAAGACATACACTGTCAAGATAAAACGCGCCGCCAAAGAGAGCACTTCATCGGGCACACCGTCGAGTTCGACATCATCGTCGGCCACTTCGTCGGCCACTTCGTCGGGCACTTCGTCGGGCACACCATCAAATGTATCGTCGGCTGACGAGAGCATAATCGTAACTGTCGGTGAGACCGACATGATAATCTGTGAAGATTTAACCGGAGTTAAATTGCCGAGCGGCTTCACGGCCGATGTTTACAGTTACAACGGCAAGGAAATTCCTGCCGCTGTCGGTGCCGGTGGAAAAGTTGTGATGGCCTATTTAACAAATGTTGATAAAACAGACGGCAGTTTCTATATCTACAATGATGAAAAACTGCAGTTCTACGCCTTCAATCAACTCACATTCAGCACCGACAGTTATACATTGCTTGAGCGCAGAAAGTCGGTCGCCATTCCAGACGGTTACAGCGAAACCACCGTGCAGATTGGCGAGCAGTCGGTGACTGCATGGCAGTCGCAAAGCGCCGACGAAAAGGATTTTTACCTGATATATGCCATGTCACCCGACGGCAACTGCGGTCTCTACCGCTACGACAGCGCCGAAGGCACACTTCAGCGATACACCGCTCCTGCGGTGCAGACGGTCGACACCGTAACTAATGACAGCGGCATCTCATCAGCGCTTAAACCCTATGCGCTGGCGCTCGCAATCGCGGCCGCAGTTTTACTGATAACATCGACGGTCCTCGCCGTGGTGCTTGTTGTTAAACGCAACCGGTAACAAGTAAATAGGACAGCATATTTCAGCACAGCCGGTAATGGCAGTCAAACCGACGGCCAACCGGTTGTGCTTTTTTGCCGCAATCAATATGCGTGCTGTAATTGTGATTTTATGTAAACTAAATTTGTGTTATTGTTGCAATCACTACGAAAAAATGTTAAAATGTTTCTGTTGACTGAAAGGAGAGTGCGTAATGGCTCGTTCAAACAGAATACACTTGCTGGATGAAATCAGGGGCTTTATGATAATTTGCATGGTGCTCTTTCATGCCTTTTACACTATGGGATATATTTTCGGCATGGACATCGGTATTACATTGCTCAACTTCTTCGCACCGGCCGAGCCCTTTTTTGCCGCCGGATTTATTCTTATTTCGGGATACTGCTCCCGACTGAGTCACTCAAACTTAAAACGCGGAGGCCGACTGCTGTTAATTGCCCTTTTGCTCACACTGGTCACCTATCTGCTCGACCGCTACTGCGGCATGGAGGGCACGCTGATTTGCTTCGGCATACTGCACCTTTTGTCAATATGTATGCTGTTGTATGCCCTGTGCGAGCGATTTATCTCGCGTATCAACGCCTTTATCGGCGTCATAATATGTATTCTGCTGTTTGCCTTTACATTCAACATTGACAAAGGTATGCTCGGCTTCGGGGTTTACACTGTCACTCTACCGGCCGCACTGCAGAGCACTGACTGGCTGGCGCCGCTCGGTCTGCATTCTGCGTCCTTTTATTCGGCCGATTATTTTCCCATCTTGCCGTGGCTGTTTGTTTTCTTCGCGGGCTCATTTCTCGGCGTGTCGGCCAACCGACGGTTGCCCAAATTCTGCTACAATCAGCACATTCGACCGCTCGCTTACTGCGGCCGCCACACCCTCATTATTTACATAATTCACCAGCCGGTCATATATGGTTTGGTTTGGCTGCTGCATCAAATTTTTTCATAAACTAAGGCCGTCAGGATACACCGTCCTGACGGCCTGATTATTTATTTGGGCAAGCGGCAGTAGAGCGCCGTACACTCGCGTATGATACCGGCCAGCCAGTCGTTGATACAGTCGCCGCCAATGCGCCAGCACCAGTTTTCTCCCACTGTAGACGGCGTGTTCATGCGCGCATCACTGCCCATGCCGCAATAGTCCTGAATAGGTATTATAGCCGTGTCCGCCACGCTCGACATTGCCGCGCGAATCATAGCCCAGTTGAGGCTGTCGCCGTCGACTGCGTGCAAGTATCTGCGCGCATACTCAATCTCGCCGCGCGGCGCCTTTTCCTCCCACCCCAGCACGGTATCGTTGTCGTGCGTGCCGGTGTAAACGACCTGATTTCGGCGGTGATTGTGCGGCAAATATTCGCTGTCGCCGCCCGAAAATGCAAACTGCAACACCGCCATACCCGGAAATCCCGAATGCTTTAGCAAGGCGCGCACGCTGTCGTTAAGCAGGCCCAAATCCTCAGCCAGAAGCGGCACATCACCCATCAACTCACGCACGCGGTCGAACAGTTTCATGCGTGGGCCGGGACGCCATGTGCCGTCAGCCGCCGTCTTTGCGTCGGCCGGAATGGCATAGTACTCATCAAACGCGCGGAAATGGTCTATGCGCACCATGTCAAATGTGTCACAGGCGTACTTTATGCGGCGGCACCACCAGTCGTAGCCGTCGCGCGCCATCACATTCCAGTCGTACAGCGGATTGCCCCACAACTGTCCGTCAGCCGAGAATGCATCAGGCGGACAGCCGGCCACCTCAGTCGGATTGCCGTCCTCGTCCAGCAAGAACTGACTGCGGCTGCTCCAAACATCGACGCTGTCGGTCGCAACATATATCGGCATGTCACCGATTATTTTAACGCCGCGCCCGTTTGCGTATTTTTTGAGCGCGTGCCATTGACTGGCGGCAAAAAACTGCTGCATCTTGTAGTACCCTATGCGGTCGCGTAGCCCATCTGCCGCAGCCTTTAGGGTCGCGGCGTCGCGGTCACGAAGATTGGCCGGCCAACTTCTCCACGAGGTACCGTGCTCATCCACGATGGACATATACAGCGCGTAATCATCTATCCAGTAGGAATTTTCACCACAAAACTCAGCATATTCTTTCGGTTCATGACCGGCAAATTTTGAATAAGCCTTGCTCATTATCCGCAGTCGTGTGGCGGCAACCGACTCAAAATCGACCGCGTCATATCGTCTGCTTTTACCAATATTTGTCAGGTCGTCAGGGTCAATCCAGCCGTCATCAGCCAGCATATCAAGGTCGATAAAATAGGGGTTGATAGCATAAGCAGAGGGCGACGAATAAGGCGAATTGCCATAACCGACCGGAGTAATGGGCAAAATCTGCCAATAGGCCTGTCCGGCCGTGTGCAAAAAATCGACAAATCTGTATGCTTCACTGCCGAATGTACCGATTCCGTATGGTGACGGCAGTGATGAAATGTGCATAAGTATTCCGCTTCGGCGCATATTTATAACTCCTTTGGACTGTACTGATAACATTATACAGCAATTTGTCCCACAATGATACTGTAAAATTTATTTTTTTTACAATAAAAGTGCAAAACCGCCCGCCGCGAGCGCGGCAGACGGCTGTTGCTAATCAATATATTCGCGTACTCTGAGCGGAATGTCCAGTTGCTCACACAAACTGCGGCAGGCATCGATGTCCTCCTCACTGATAACATCGACCACGGTGAACTTAACCTTTTTGCCCAGCCGCTTGCACTCGCTGGCAAACTTCAGCACCGCATCAAATGCCGCGAGCCCAAAATCCGAATGGACGACTGCGTCATATTTCTCGGCCGTCGGTGCGTTCAGGCTAATCGAGAAAATATCGACCGTATCACACAGTTCAGAGGCCGTCGGGCGGCCGTTGATAAGGTCTGACAAGCCATTGGTGTTAAGCCGGATTGTAAATCCCCTATCTTTTAGTATGCGGCAAATATCCAGCAGATTATCGAGCGCGCAGGTCGGCTCGCCGTATCCGCACAAAATGACATCGGTGCGTCCGGCAAAGTCAAAACTGTCAATGGCCGACTTGATTTCGTCCAATGTCGGGTCTCCGCCCAGCCACAAACTGCCAGACTGACCGATGCCGTCGCCGTTTTTGCGCAGGCAAAAGTCACATCTGCACGGACATTTATTGGTCAGATTGAGGTAAACATCACCGTCAAATTCATACACAATATTATTCATGACCCATTCCCACCTTTTGCCTAAAGTTAAATCTATCGAGTGCAAAGCCGATTGCAATGAAAATTACACTTGATGCCGACGCCTGAATTACATTAAAAACAATGCCGGCCGCGGCTGACTGCGCACTATACAGTATGCACTCGGTCAAGAAATAGCCGACGCATGTGATAACACCCGACAGCACCGACAGCAAAACCGTCTTAACCGAAATGATGCGTTGCTGACGGCGAGCGGCCAAAAACGGCAGGGTGTTGCACGCCTTGATTACTGCGGTGAAGGGCGCCCATACTGCTGAGCCGCACATAATATCGGCCAGAGAACCGCCAACAAGGGCGGCCAACGCCGCAAACGGCTGTGGCAGCACCGCAGATGCGATGTAAATAAAGGAATCGCCCGGATGAATATATGCGCCGCCGATGCCTATTTTAATTTGCAAAAACAAAGTGGTGGTGCATATAAGCGCCGCAAACAGCGCCGCAAAGACAATATTTCTGATTTTTCTGGTCATTTTACATTCCCCAACCTATATAGATTTTTTTCAAAATTAACGCCATGCCTGCGATCAACCGACTCACATTCGGTGTCGGCAACAGCGTCAGCGATAAACCGTGTTGCTGTGTCGACCGCCGCAGACAGCGAAGTGCGCTTGACCGCCGAGGCGGCGATAATAGATGCAAAAATGTCGCCCGTGCCCGAATAACTGCCGCCGAGACGGTCACACTCACAGTAGTGCCGCTCACCGCCAATGAGCAAATTACCGACCTTTTGTCCCGTTTGTATGCCGGTCACAATTATATTGCCGACGCCGCCGGCCAGCAGTCGCTCGCCTACACCAGCAATTCGGTTTACATAATCACTGTCGCCGCTGTGAGCGGTCAATTGGCCGTAATCGGCACCGGCCAACAGGCACAGTTCTGTTAAGTTCGGCGTGATAACATCGGCAGACATGGCCAGTTGGCGAACTGCTTCACACATTTTTCCGTCAAAACACGGGTAAATTCTGCCGTCGTCGCCCAAAACCGGGTCAACTATCAGCATGGCATCGCGATAATCACCAACAAAATTTGAAACCGTATCAATTTGGTCAATATCGGCAAAAAAGCCGGAATATATTCCGTCAAAGCGCACTCTCATATCGCGCCAACAGTCGGCAATATCGGCCATCCGTCTGCTACTGCAGTCGATATAATAAGAGCCAAAACCCGTCTGTGCGCTCAGTACTGCAGTCGGTAGCGGACACGCCTGAACGCCCATCACGCTGATGACCGGTATCGCCGCGGTCAGCGAACATCGACCGAAACCGGACAAATCGTTAATGACCGCAATCCTTTTCACCAATATCACCTGCCTTAAATTTTGGTTGCAAACACTTTTGCGGTTCAATGACAGTATAAATGAAATGTGATTATATAAAAATGGTCAAAATTGAATTATTTTATATATCCAGATAAAGATTGCGCACTATAATTCGTTAGTTGTTTAATGATGAAAAATCAGGGCAAGATAATAAAAATCATATAGGTGCGAGGTGAATTACATGAAAAAAAGCGGAATGAAGTATATTTGCTCAGCCATAATGGTTGGAGCCGCAATCGGCCTTATCGCCACTGTCAGACAGCCGCGCGGCAGTATGCGCTCGACCCGCCGCAGTGCCAAACGCGCAGTATCAGCCGTCGATGACCTGATATGCAGTGTCAAGGATATGATGAACTAAAAAACCAGCCGCACGAAAAGCCGTGCGGCTGGTTTTAAGCAATATTCAGTCGATTATTCGTCGCCGTCGCAGCAGTCACATTCATCGTCACAGCCGCAGTCGCACTCGTCAAAATCGAACTCAAGATGTGTGCCGCAGTTGGGGCACTCTACGCCGCCGTCGGCCAGCATATCCTCGTCAACATAGATGATGTCGTTGCAAGCCGGGCACTCAACCTCATAGAAGTCCTCGTCACAGCAGTCGCAATCGTCATCATCATCGTAGAAATCGTCCTCGAGAGTGGCCAAATCCTCGTCAACAGTGTCGAGTTGCTCAGCCATCTCGGCAATCTCATCCTCGAGGTCTGCAACGGTCATGGCCAAATCGTCAATAACATCCAGCAGAGCCAGCATCAACTTGCCCTGATTGTCTGATGCGTCAATATTCATACCCTCGGCAAGGCCCTTCAGGTAAGCGGACTTTTCGGTAAGATTCATCATGATACTCCTCCTTATAAATCAACCTGTATTAGGTTGTGCGTTTGAAAATAATTTATGCGCGCTCCATATATTCGCCGGTACGGGTGTCGATGCGAATCATATCGCCCTCGTTGACAAAGAGGGGCACGCGAATCTCGGCACCGGTCTCGAGAGTTGCGGGCTTGGTCGCGTTGGTAGCGGTATTGCCGGCAAAGCCCGGCTCGGTAGCGGTAACCTGCAATTCAACAAAAGTAGGCGGCTCGATACCGAAGACATTGCCCTTGTATGAAAGCACCTTGCAGACCATATTCTCTTTGACAAACTTGAAGTTGTCGCCAAGTTCAGACTTGTTGATGGGAACCAACTCATAACTCTCCTGGTCCATGAAGTAATACAAATCGCCATCGTTGTAGGAATACTCCATGTCCTTTCTCTCGACAAAAGCGGTCGGGAACTTAGCGGTGGGATTGTAACTCTTTTCAACGACCGCGCCGGTAATAACATTCTTGGTCTTGGTGCGTACAAATGCCGCTCCCTTGCCCGGTTTAACATGCTGGAACTCAACAACCTGAAGTACGTTGCCGTCCTCCTCAAATGTTACGCCGTTACGGAAATCACCTGCTGAAATCATTTAATTCTCCATTTCTCCGACGGTGGAGGGTGTGCCCCCGAAAGCGCTACACCGTCGGACGGCGCTGTCGGTCACAAAGTGGCATACACACTCATATTAAAATTTAGCAATTTAATTGTATAATAAAACAGCCCATATTTCAAGACTTTTTTGCAATTTTTGTCACAATATTATCAGTTGCCTATCGGCCTTGGTCAAATTAACACAGCCGTCAGCCGTTATCAGCGCCATGTCCTCCACCCTGACGCCAAAACGCGCAGGCAGATAGATGCCCGGCTCAACAGTGACAATATTGCCGCTCTCAAGCACCGCCTCACTGCGCGGCGACAGATTGGGCAGTTCATGTATCTCCAGTCCCACTCCATGACCGGTGCTGTGATTGAATCGGTCGCCGTATCCGGCACTCTCAATTATTTCCCGTGCCGCGGCATCGGCATCGGCACATCTTACGCCGGCGCACAGCACCGACAGCGCCGCATCGCCCGCGCTGAGCACCGTTTGATAAACATGCCTCTGCTCATCGCTGACCCTTCCGACGGCGACCGTGCGGGTCATATCAGAGTGATAACCGCCATAAACGGCGCCGAAGTCCATGGTGACCAAGTCGCCCATTTCAATAACTTTGCCGCTTGGAACGCCGTGCGGCTTAGAAGTATTGGCGCCGGAAATGGCGATGGTCTCAAACGAAATGCCCTCTGCACCGCTGCGGCGCATGGCATATTCCAGTTCGGCCGCCAGTTCCAGTTCGGTGACACCCGCGCGAATAAATCCGAGCACATGCTCAAACGCCGCCTCGGCAATGCGCTGTGCCGCTGTGATGAGTCGAACTTCTGCATCGCCCTTGACAGTGCGCATCTGCTCGATTACACTGTCCAGCCGCTCATCGGGCGAGGCGCCGTACTGCTTGAGCATATCTGACAACCGGCCGGCCTCGCGTACCGAAATTCGCGTCTCCAGAGCGGTGTGCCCGGCACCCATTTGGCCGAGCAGTTCGGGCAGTTGACGGCGCGCGTCGGTGAGCAGTTGCACCTCGCAGTCAAGTCCAGCGGCGGCGGCCGCCTCAAAGTATCGCCCGTCGGCCAGCAGAACGGCTCTGTCTCGACTGCATACAAAAATGCCGTCGGACATCTCAAAACCGCTCATATAACGGCGGCTGACCTCGCTTGTAATTACAGCGGCGTCAAAGTCGCTGTCGGCAAAAAGCGCCGCAACCCTACCGGTCATATTCTTATCCCTCCGGCGGCGATATACATCTCTTTCATCGCCTTTGCGTCCTCGGCCTGTGTGCCGGCCGACTCGCAAATGACGGTCGGCTCGCATCCACGGCGAACTATCAGTTCGGCCAGCGGCTCAAAATCAGGCCCGTACATATTATCCGCAAAGGTAAGATGGCGCACCTCACCGCCGTCGCTGTATTCGATTTTGGAAAAGTGGGCGTGAAATTTGCGCATGCGCTCATTACCGAGCGCATTTTCAACGGTGTCAAGCACAGCGGCAAACTGCTCGCTGCTGTTGACGCCGCCGTGCGTGCGCGCATTCAAGTGGCCGAAATCAATGCACGGTACAACCCGCTCATCAACACTGCACAGCCGCATCACCTCGTCCAAATCGCCCAATTGATTGATTTTGCCCATTGTTTCGGGGCAGACAGTTATGTGACCCAGCCCGTTTTCATCAAGCGCTCTTATGGCGCGGCTGAATGTTTCAACCGCCAAATTCATTGCATAACCGCGCTCAAACTTACCCTTGCCGCCCGGGTGAACGACAATTCGCGTCGCGCCCATGTAATCGGCGGCGCGTGCGCTGTTCAAAATGTAGTTTACCGAATTGTCACGCTTTGTCTCCTCGGCGGCGGCAAGCGAAATGTAATAGGGCGCATGCAAACTCAGGCGCACCCCGTGTTCTGACGCAACTGCACCGAGTTGACGCGCCTTTTCCTCACCGATATTGACGCCGCGGCCACACTGATACTCAAAGCAGTCCAGTCCCATCCTGACGATGTATTCGGGCACATCGAGACTTGACTTGTACCCCATAGCCGCAAAACTGTCAGAATTGCCGGCAGGTCCGAAAAATGCCGCCATATCATTCACCCCTATAATCCTTATATTTCCTTAAAAGTACCCTTTCTATTCTGCGGCGTACCTTAAAACTCCGGCCGCTTTCCGGCAGTGCCGGCTCAACAAGCACGCCGCGCACGCCGCACAGATTGGCGCCCAGCATATCGGTAAACAACTGGTCGCCCACCAAAATCACCTCTTTGCGCCGCAGGCCGAGCCGCTTAACGGCGCGCATAACGCCAAACGGCAGCGGTTTGAGTCCCACGGAGATATACTCAATGCCGAGCCTATCTGCAAAGGGCGCCACCCGTCTTGAGCGTGCATTGGACAGTATGGTCAGTTTGATGCCGGCCGCGCGCATTTCACTCAGCCAGTCGGTCACACCGTCAAGCGGCTGCTGAGCATGATGGGTTGACAGCGTATTGTCAACATCAAGCACAATTCCGCGCGCGCCGAGGTCGGCCAGCATTTGCGGTGTGATATCGTAAACGCGGTGCAATATGAGGTGCGGCTTGAATAATAACATATGAACACTCCAATATACACAAAAAAGTGGCTGTTAAAGCCACTTTTTATGCAAAGTTATTTTGCCGCTCAGCGATATTTACGCTTGCGGGCTGCCTCAGACTTCTTCTTACGCTTAACAGAAGGCTTTTCATAGTGTTCTCTCTTGCGAACCTCTTGTATAACACCGTCTCTGTTGGTAGCTCTCTTGAAGCGTCTGAGCGCATTCTCTAAAGATTCATTTTCTTTCAAACGCACTTGGCTCATCTATATCCCTCCCTCCGAAGTAAACAGAGGCTTAAGCCGGTGAAACCGACCTAATTCTTATAACACATATTGCATTATACAATGAACAGATATAAAATGTCAAGAGTAATTTATATATTTTGCCCATTATTATCAACTTTTTTCACTGGCAACCGACTTTTTGCGTCGTTTACGGCCTGCTTATATTGCTCATAAGTCAGCAAATACGCCACCGCCTCGGGTATCATATTGGCCGATATTTTGGACGGCAAACCGACCGTGCGCAGAAATTCAGCTCGCAAAGAAGCCGAGTTTTTGCCGCCGTACAGTCCGTCGCGGTAGAGGTCCAGTTTGGTTATAACTTGCCTCGGCTCGCCGCCGTCAGCCGTTACACCTGCCGCCGCAAGTGCCACCTCGATAACGCCGGCATCAACCCCCTCAACGCCCAGAAGCCCCTCAGCGGACGGCTCCGATTTTCGCCGCTCCTTGCCGACAATCTCGGGGATATATACATTCTTAACTGAGCCGCCGCGAACACAACCGGACAGATATGAGCGAATTTTAAATCCAGCCGAATCGCTGTCGGTCATGATAATTATTCCGCGTGTCTTGGCCAGTTGCTCAATAAATTTGCGCTTCTCCCTATCCTTGAAAATACGAAAACCGTCGGTAGTCAGTATCAGCGTATCTATTACGCTCTGCAATCTGATTTTGTCGTATTTGCCCTCAACGATGACCGCTTCTCTCAGTTTGATCATGTGTTTTGACCCGCCGCAATGCGTATGAGACGCACCAATACCTCTTGCACGGCCGTAATGGGGTCACACACGGAATTTTTGAGTGACACATCGGCGGCCGCCAGCACATCAAGCGACTCTCTGACCGACGAAAGCGGCATACCGCGCACATTTTGTGCGGCATTTTTTAACTTGAAAGTCTTGTCGCCGTAGCCGAAATCCTTGGCAATACTCTCGGGCCGTATGCCCTGGGTGTCGGCAACTTTAGCACGGTACATGTCGACATATGTCGCTGAAAGCGCCGATATGATGCCGATCGGTTCGGTACGCTGATTTATCAAATCGTCGCATATACTCATCACTTTGTCGCTGTTTCCGGCGCAAATGGCCTTGGTCAAATGATAGGCAGAAGCGTCAAGGGTCTTGACCGCGACCGCATCGACATCCTCGACCGTTATTGCTCTGCGGCCGGTATAGTCGAACAGTTTGTCGGCCTCGCTGAGCAAATTGTCCAGTCCGACACCGCACAAATCAATAAGGTGCCGCGCAACAGTCGGCTGCATATTGCACCCGCGCGACGCCGCCCTACGGCAGATTATCTGCGCCAGTTCGCCCGTCTCCTTGCGGTTGAGTTCGACGGCAAATCCGTACTTTTTGAAGTGCTCCAGCACGCCGCGGCACTTTGATGACGATTTAGCATTAAACTGGTCATTTTCAAACCGAAAGATGAGCACGCACGACTCATTGCGGTATTCTACCAATTCTTTTATCAGTTTCAGGTCAGCCTCACCGGCCTGCGCAAACGGATAGTCACACACCTCGACAAAGGTGTACTCGCTCATCATCGGCAGAGTTTCAACGGCGCCGGCCAGCTCGTCCGCCTTGACGGCTCCGCTGAAGCGGTGAATGTTGAACACTTCCATGCCGGTGACCGCCTTACTGCCGAGCCGCTCGGCGTAAAAGCGAGACAAATAAACCTCGTTGCCGTATAAAAGATAGGCGCCGCCGAAGTTGCCGCTCTTGAGCCTATCGACAAGTTCGCGTTCAGTTATCGAAGCCATCCCGTTCCCTCCTGAAATAAATTTTATCATTTCCGTACACGCTGACCGTTATACTTCCGCGCCCGCCGGTATACATACTCTCAATGCCGCGCCCGGCCAACACCCCTGCCTCATGCAGTCCGTGCGAAACTCTGCAGACAACTGCCTTATCGGCCGATACATTAACATCGCCCAGACGCGTGAACAAAACATCTGCACCGCCAAGTGATGTCGCCCGTCGGTCAAAGGCAACAAGGAATGTCTTGCCGTAAGCACTGATGCTAACGCCGACGCCCACACTAACCGAAATATCGGCCACGCCCCACATATTGAATGTCATGTTTTCTAACTCTATTATACCTGACGGCGGCTGATTGGCAAGTACGTTTTTATCACCGCAAATGACCTCTGACGGACTGCACAGTTTTGCAAGCAAATTGGCGCCGCCGATGATATTGGGACTATCGCCCGGCAGTATCAGCAAATCGACCCGGCTCGCACCAAGCCCGTCAAGAGTACGGTCAATTGTAACCGCCTCATTGTTATCGGCGCCGCTTCCAATTATCACGGCGTGTGAGCGATATGACAATACCACGCACATGCCGCTGTCGGTGTCAACTGCGGTCAGGCGCACAGCGACAGCCTGCGCCGCAAGTCCAACCGTCGACAGCATAACAACTGCCGACGCAGTTACGGCAGAAACAGCGATGCGCACCCTCTTTGACTTGCAAACGGTAAAGGCAGCCGCAGCTAGCAACAGCAGAGATATGCACAGAAACATTGCATCGCCGGCAATACGCACCGATGACATTTGACTGCCTCCGACAGTCTTAAACACCGCAATGCACACTCGCGCGACCGCTTTGGCCGCCGACATAACGGCCGATGCGCCAAGCGGCCAAAAACTGATACATTCTGCCGCCATTCCCAGTGACAGAAGCAGCGTCAGCGGATAAAACAACACAATATTTGTCGGAATGCTGAACACAGACAGCGTGCCGAAATTGGTCAGTACAATCGGCACAGTAAGTATCTGTGCTGACACCGTGACGGCAAAGGCCGCCCACAGTTTGCGCACCGCGCGGTTCTTAAACGGACAGTGGTGTTTGATGCGCGGAGCAATTATAATTATGCCGGCCGTTGATAGCACCGACAGCATGAAGCCCACCGACATGACATAAAACGGATTGACAAAGAGCATGACAGTAACGGCAACGGCCAGCGATGACAGACCGTCTGATCGCTGCACAACGGCTACGCCGAGCAGATAAATGAGCATGGTTATTCCGGCGCGTATTATTGACGGAGTAAAGCCGACGAGCGCCATCATCAGCACGACCGCCGGCATACACATAGCCGCTGACAGTCGGCGCCCGAAACGCCTGAACACCACCGATAGCAGGCTGATAATCACGCTCAAATGTGCACCCGACACGACAGTCATATGACTCAATCCGCATGCTCTGATTGCGTCATGCAGTTCATGACTCATCTCGTTGGTCTGACCGAGGGTAACGCCGCTGATAATAGCCGCTTCATCACCCGAAGCATACCGGCTGACAGTCGAGCACATATACTCCCTGAGCTTGACGGCATATCCGTACAGAGTATCCTCATTGCCAATGACAGTCAAACGGTCGCCGCTGTAATTATCCACATAAGCGCTGATATAAATATTATCGACGTAATAACCGGTGCCGTTATCAAAGAAATGCACCCGCGCCGTGAAGCAATCGCCGTAATTAAGTTCGAGGTCGCTTCCCGAATAAATCAAAAATTTAAACCCCGGGCTGACATCGGCATCAATCTCGGTACATTTGACCTCATAAATATACCTGCCGTCACTCACCCGAGGCTTTTCACACGCGCGGCAGGCGACAAAGGTACTTTGCCCGTCGAGCATGCTAACCGGCTCGGCGCAATATACGGCGCGTGCACTGAATATCACAAGGCCGAGCGCGGCTGTCGCCATTACGGCAGCCACTGATCGGCCGAGTTTATTACGCAAAATAATTATGACGACAGCGGTAGCCGCCAGCAGTACCGCCGCAATAACAGACGCCGCCACGGCACCGACAAATGATGCCGTCGAAACAGAAACAAAAAGTATTACACCAAGTACAGCTACCGGGCGCTCGCGCATGATTTATTTGCTGAAAAGCGGCAACGGCTCAAGGAAAATTATGTCATCGCGGTCGGCGGCGTCACCCTCAGCCAATATTGAGCAGGATGCCGCAATATTGCCGCCGGCCTTTTCGGCCAGTTCCCTCACAGCCGTCAGCGACTCACCTGTGCTGATAACATCGTCCACTATAAGTACGCGTTTTCCGCGCAGCATATCGCAATCGTCCTCGCCCAAATAGAGCATTTGCACACTCTTGGTCGTAATCGACCTGACCGACACGCTGATGGGATTGCGCATATAAACCTTCGGCCCCTTGCGAGCCACTATGTATGGCTTGCCCGACTGACGCGACATCTCGTATGCCAGAGGAATACTCTTGGCTTCAGGCGTGAGAATTACATCAAACTCAGGCGCCTTTTTGAGCAGTTCGGCAGAGGCGGCAACGGTCATCTCGACATCACCGAAAATGATGAAAGCGGCAATATCAAGGGTATCGCTGACCGGAAACATAGGCAGTTCACGCTCAAGACCTGCGATTTTAATTTTATAGGTTGCTGACATAAAAGACATCCTTTCCCAATGTTTTATTTATGTTTATCAGCCGGCCGGCCAAGCAAATTGGCGTCCGGCCATCATGTGAAAGTGAATGTGGCCGACCGACTGGCCGCCGTCCTCACCGCAGTTATTAACAATGCGAAAGCCGCGCTCAAGGTGCTCACTCTCGGCAATTTTGGCTGCCGCCTCAAACACCTTTGCCACCAAAAAACTGTTGAAACTGTTTATCTCGTTTGCCGAGGCAATGTGCTCCTTGGGCACGATGACGGCGTGAAAGGGCGCCTGCGGCTCAATATCCTTAAACGCAAGCACGAACTCATCCTCGTAAATCTTGGACGACGAAATTTCGCCGTCGATAATCTTGCAAAACAGACAGTCCATTTTTATCCACCTCACTTAATCTGTGCGGCGGCCAAATCCTTGACGGACGCCAGTGCCGCATCAACCTTAGAGGCATCTTTACCGCCGGCCATTGCGCTGTCAGGCCGTCCGCCGCCGTTGCCTCCGCATATCTTTGCAACCTCGCGCACAAGGTTGCCGGCGTGCAGTCCGCGCTTCATGGCATCGGCACCGACCGCCGCCATGAGGGTAACCTTATCGCCGTTAACAGCCGACAGCACGATGACTGCCGACGGATACTTGCTCTTGACCATATCACCGACCGAGCGCATGCCGTCGGTGTCGCTGTCCCAATATTTGGCGGCTATCACCTTTATGCCGGCGATGTCGTCAGCGCCGCCGATGAGGCTGTCGATATTAGCCGAGCCAATCTTGGCGCTGAGTTGCTCAATTTTCACCTGATGCTGTTTATTTTCCTCCAGCAGAGCGGCAATGCGGTCAGCGAGTTCCTCCGGTTTACCTACCTTAGCGGTGGCGACCGCCTTTGACATGATGTCAGTGTAGCCGTCGATGAGTTTCAATACACCGGTGCCGGTCACCGCCTCGATTCGGCGGACGCCGGCGGCTACCGAGCCCTCGCTGACGATGCGGAACAAACCAATCTCGGCAGTATTGGCGACATGGGTGCCGCCGCACAGTTCGATGGAGTAGCCCTTGGCATTAACCACGCGAACACGCTCGCCGTACTTCTCACCGAACAGAGCCATTGCGCCCATCGCCTTAGCCTCATCAATGGGCATTTCGCGGACATCGACCTCGGCGGCGGCCAATATGCTCTCGTTGACAAGGCGCTCCACCTGATGCACCTCGTCGGCCGTCAGTGCCGAGAAGTGGGTAAAGTCAAAGCGTACGCTGTCGGGGCCGACCAACTGGCCTGCCTGCTCAACATGGGTGCCGAGCACCTTGCGCAGAGCCGCCTGCAACAGATGCGCCGCCGTGTGGTTGCGCATCGTACTGCGGCGCGTCTCGCCGTTAACAGCGGTCGCGGCGCTGTCACCGACCTTGATAATTCCGCGCGACACGGTGCCAATGTGCATGAAAATGCCATTGGTTGTCTTGTTGGTGTCGCTGACAGTCACTTGTCCGTTAGCGCAGTCGACGGTGCCCACATCGCCCACCTGACCGCCGCTCTCGGCGTAAAGGCAGGTTCTGTCAAGCACAAGAGCAACGCTGTCGCCCTCGACGGCGGCATCGACCGTTTCGCCATCCTTGACAATTGCGATTATCTTGCCCTCGGCGTTAAATGAGCCGTAGCCGACAAATTCGGTCGGCTGTATGTCGGGCGGCAGAACTGCGCCGCTTTTCCACGCGTCGGCACCGGCGTTCTTGCGGGCGGCGCGGGTCTCCTTGCGGTAATTTTCGTAAATTTTCTTAAACCCGTCAACATCAACCTTTATACCGCGGTCAGCCAGTATCTCGACGGTCAAATCAATCGGGAAGCCATATGTGTCCTGCAACTTGAAAGCGTCCTCGCCGGAGAGGGTATCGCCGCTGCCGGCTGCTATGAAGTTATCGAGCAGTTGCATGCCCTGGTCGATGGTCTTGCCGAAACTTTCTTCCTCAATTGAAATGACCTTTGAAATGAACTCCTGTTTCTCTCTCAGTTCAGGATATGCACATTCGTTTTCGCCTATGACCACCTCCATGACTTCGCAGAGGAAGGAGCGGTCAATGCCGAGCAAGCGGCCATGGCGCGCGGCGCGGCGAAGCAGACGGCGCAGAACATAGCCGCGTCCGTTGTTGGAGGGCATAACACCGTCGCATACCATAAATGTGGCGGCGCGCACATGGTCGGTGACAACGCGGATTGAAATGTCGTTGTCGCTGTTTGCGCCGTACTGTTTGCCGGCAATCGCGCACACCTTATCCAAAATTTTGCGCACAGTGTCGACCTCAAACATGTTGTCGACCCCCTGCATTACACATGCCAGACGCTCCAGGCCCATGCCGGTGTCGATATTTTTCTGCGCAAGTTCCTCATATGTGCCGTCGCCCATGTTGTTGAACTGCGAAAAAACATTGTTCCAAATTTCCATATATCGGTCGCAGTCGCATCCCGGACGGCAGCCGGGTGAGCCGCAGCCGTATTTCTCTCCGCGGTCAAAGTAGATTTCGGAGCAAGGTCCGCACGGGCCGGTGCCATGCTCCCAGAAATTGTCCTCCTTGCCCAGTTTAACGATGTGCTCCTCGGGCACGCCGATGACATCACGCCAGATAGCATAAGCCTCGTCATCGCTCTCGTACACCGACGGCCAAAGCAGGTCGGCCGGTATTCCCAGACGCTCGGTCAAAAACTCCCAAGCCCACGGGATAGCCTCGTTCTTGAAATAATCACCGAAGGAAAAGTTGCCCAGCATCTCAAAATATGTGCCGTGGCGAGCTGTGTGACCCACCCGTTCCAAATCGGGCGTGCGAATACACTTCTGGCAGGTTGTGACACGGCTTCTCGGCGGGGTTACCTCTCCGGTAAAGTACTTTTTCATCGGCGCCATACCCGAATTTATAAGCAGCAGGCTCTTGTCTCCTTGCGGGACCAGCGAGAAACTGCCCAGACGCAAATGGCCCTTTGACTCAAAGAATGACAGATACTCCTCGCGCAGTTGGTTTAATGACATCCATTCCATTTTTATACCTCCAAAAAATTAAAAAGTCCCCCGTCACCAAAATGGGACGGAGGACCGCGGTACCACCCAAATTGCCGGCAAAATGCCGACCTCTCATACTCCTTAACGCGGAGGGACGCCGCTGATTGGGCGGGGCCATAGGGGCGGCTCAACGCGAAGCATCACACAGCGCGCTTGCACCGAGCGCGCGCCTCTCTGCGGTGTAATCACTACGAATTTTCCCCTACCGTTGCCTTTTACACTCATATTATAATGTAAACGCTGTCGCTTGTCAACCGATTTTTTCGCAAATCATGTCTGCAATGCGCTTAAAAACCGGCGCGCAGTCAACCGAACCGGAGGTGCCGCCGTCGACCATCACGGTGACAACATATTTGGGCTCATCAGCAGGGAAAAATCCCGTAAACCACGAGTTGTCGATGATTTTGCCGTCTATCATCCAGCCGGTTTCGGCAGTGGCTGTTTTGCCGCCCGCCGTGCAGTTATCAGGCATAGCGGCACGGCCGGTACCCGATGACACCACACTGCACATCATTTCGCGTATTTCGGCGGCCGTCTGACTGCTCATGGCTGTGTGTGTCTCCGACTTCCAAACCGATTTGCTTCCGTTTTTGTCGACGGTGTATTCGACAAGCGACGGAGTGTGATATTCTCCGCCGTTTGCAATAGCCTCGGTCATGGCGGCAATGTCAATCGGCGAGAGCAGTAGTTCCCCCTGCCCAAACGAGAGATTAGCCAGCGCCGCCGGCTGACCGGTAACAGCGGCGCGCTCAGGCAGTTGTCCGCCCGATGAAACCACCCCCGCGGCCAGTTGCTTTTGCCGACCGAAGCGCAGTGCAAAGCACATGTCGATTATGCGGTCACCGCCGACCAATTTGCCCAGCGTTACAAAGTACGGGTTGCACGAATTGGACAAAGCGGATATCAAATCCTGTGCCCCGTGACCGGCGTGATTGTGGCAGTTGAACACATTGCCGCCGACAGTGATACTTCCGGTGCAGGTGTAGTCGATACTGCCGACGCCGGCCTCAAGTGCGGCCGCACAAACGCACAGTTTAAACACCGAGCCGACATTATATGCGGCCAGCGTCCGGTTTAAAAAGGGTGAATTATCCCCGTTTATGTCAGCCGCAATGTTGTTGGGTGAAAAGGACGGAACACTGCACATAGCGCGAATTTTGCCGCTGCCCACCTCGCTGACAATAACGGCGCCCGTTGTCATGCTTTCAGATGTAATTTGTTCGACAATACGCTGTATATCAGTATCAATAGTAGTTACGAGCTGTGAGCGCGCCTGTAAATCGCCCGATACTGTGCTTTCAGCACCGCTGAGCACCCTGCCCGACGCATCGGCAGGATAGGTCACCTTGATTGTTTCATAGCCGCCGAGCAGTTGATCATATCCCGCCTCAAGCCCGTAAATGCCATTACCGGCGCTGTCAAGGTAGCCGACGGCATGCGCGGCCGTCTGCACCTCGGCATACCTCTGCGGTATTTCAAAGACATATGCGCCTTCTGCGGCAAAGTCGGCAGGCACCTCAGCAACTGCCGGCTTGCCGTCACCGAGCGTTTTGAGCACGGCGGCGTAATTATCTCCCATTTTCGCCAGTTTTTGCATAGCATCGTTTGTGGGTGCAATGGCCGCCATAAATCGCACCTGAGCGCCGGTAATGGGGCGACTGCGGCAGTCAAGTATCTGTCCGCGCACAGAAGCAACCTCAACGCTGACAGTAGCACTGACAAGGTCGGTGCGTATATACCCGCCGGCGGCATATGAGCCCATGCGCACCGCGGCCGCCGCAAACATCATCATTATCGCCGTAAGCACCGCAATCATTCGCTTTTTCACTGTCCATCACCACGAATTTAGTTTTGCCTGCGGTGATGAAAAATATTTAAAATCATATGTACTTTGCGGTCATAATCTGCTATAATCACAGTATACACATGAGCGCCAACATCTCCTCGACCCTGTCGTATATGCTGTCGAGTTGGGCGGCCGGTAGCGGGTTTGTGCCGCGACCCAGTTCAACTGTAAAGGCAGGTCGGTGCAGTTTATCAATCACCCAGTCCTTAAAACCGCCGTGACTGGCCAGCCCGCTGGGTTGCTCCAGCGCATAGCCGCTCGACGCCGCAAACAGGTTTGCAAGTCGCCTGCTGCGCGGCGGTGTGTTGGCACCGTACGACCAGTATATCACCTCGCCTTGCGAGTGAAATGCGGCCGATATGCCAAACGAGATTTGCTCACACAGGGTCACCAGCGCGGCTGTCTCCGGTTCGCTGTGTGGTCTCATTCCGCCATATCTGCGCGCCGATGGGCCGTGTATTCCGGCATCCTGCTCCAGTTTTCGCAGGCGCTGCCATCCGGCATCAAAGTTGTGGTTTATATCAACGCCGCGCGCGTTTGCGTCCCACCTTTCGGGATAGCCGCCGGCAATGCGCCGCACCTTGTCGGCAAATGCACCGGCGGTGTCGGCGCCATGCAGGGCTATCTCACACCCATCGGGGTTTACGCGCGGTATTACCACCAGTTGACGCGTGCGCAGTATTTGGCGGGCATCAAATCCGGCAATATCCCGACCGTCAGAGGCGGCGCGGCACAGCCGCTCTACAAATCTGAGCACTACACTGCCGGTTATGCTCTCGCAGCCGTGAAATGCGGCGGCAAACAGAACGGCTCGTCCACTGCCGAGCGATAAACTGATAATATCCCGGCCGACAGCGCTCTTGCCGATTGACCCTGCGGACAAAAACGAATATGTGTCACACAGTTTTTGTGTGCAGTCGGCCAGCGCATTATAATCCAAATCGACTGATTTTATTATTTGCTCCATATGCATACCCCCTACACAAAAGCATATGCATATTGGGACAGTTCAATGATACAACGGAGGATAAAAATGGAACTGAAAGAAACTCAAACTTCATCGGAGTACAAATTTAACGGCCGCGTAATAAATCTGCGGTATGACCATGTCACACTGCCCAACGGCGCCGACGCCACCCGTGAGATAGTTGAGCACAACGGTGGTGTGTGCGTCATCGCCGTTGATGATGAAAACTGCATTACGCTCGTACGGCAATACCGCCATCCATACCGCACGACCGTGCTGGAGGTGCCGGCGGGCAAACTTGAAATGGGCGAAAATCCGCTCGAATGCGGCAAGCGCGAACTGCGTGAGGAGGTTGGCCTGACGGCAGATAGATATGTTGATTTGGGGCAGTTGTACCCATCGCCCGGCTACACAGAGGAGATAATTCACCTATTTATGGCCACCGGACTTACTGCTACCGACACCGACCCTGACGATGACGAGTTTCTGGAAACGGTGCGCATGCCCCTTTCAGAGGCGGTCAAAATGGTGCTCGACGGCAGTATTAAGGATGCAAAAACTCAGGTTGCGGTGCTCAAGGCGAGCATACTTCTTAAGGAGGACAGATAATGAAACCGAGACAAATCGCTCTGCTTATCACATGCGCGGCAGTTATTATGACGGCGGCGTCATGCGGTAAGGACGACAAATCTAACGATACCTCATCCGACTCAAGCAGTGCATGGTACAATCCCTACGACACCGCAGTGACGATGGAGATTGAAGACGACTATGCGCTGGTCGTCAGTCAGGCCATGACCGAAAACATCAAAAAATACGCACAGGCGGTTGACGAAACCTCCATGAGTGAAATTGAAACAATTGAAAAATCGCTGACTCAGTACGCCGGCGGAAGCAGTGAAATCAGCGTTTACATCAATTCTCTGCGCAAACTTTACCACTGTCTGCACGGGTTTTACACCTTCAACAGCACCGAGCAGATGCTTGATACAGCCATTGCCGATATCAGCACCGCATACACCGCAATGACCAAGCAAAACCAAGCGACATTCTATAAGCCCGACGAAAAAGACATTCGCAGTGCCGCCGCAAAAATCTCTGCCTTTGCCGAAAACGCGAAATAGTTCAGTTCAGCAAAATGCCCTGCTGCCGAAATAATCGGCAACAGGGCATTTATTTTTACTCAAAAGTCAGCCGGATATCAGTCAAAATATCTGCTGACCACGGCGCATATGGCGGCTTCATCATCGGCCGCCCCGGCCTCGGTTGCACCGCAAACGGTTACATATGCCTTAATCTTCGGCTCGGTGCCTGACGGGCGAACAATAACTTCGGCACCGCCGCTCAACTTATATGCAATAACATCGCTCTGCGGCAGTTCAATGGCAGTACGCTCGCGGGTCTTAATGTCGAGTTCAACACTGCTGTTGTAGTCGAGCACCTTCTGCAGAGTGTGTCCGGCGACATAAAACGGCAGTTGCTCGCGCAACTTCTTCATAATGCCGGCCATCTTTTCCATTCCGCTGGCACCCTCAAAGGTGAAACTCAACTGCTTGTGGCGGTAGTAACCAAACTCCTCGCGCAGTTCATTCATAACGCCGATGAGCGTCTTGCCCTGCTTCTTGTAAAAAGCGGCCATCTCGCAAATGGTCATTGAAGCCACAACGGCATCCTTGTCGCGCACATATGTGCCGGTCAGATAGCCGTAACTCTCCTCAAAGCCCATGACAAAGCGGTTTTCCTCACCGGCTTTCTCCAGTCCCAGTATCTGCTCACCGATAAACTTGAAGCCGGTCAGCACATTGCGCATCTCGCACGAATACTTGTCGGCAATGCCGTCGCAGATGGCAGATGACACAATGGTCTTGACAGCAATCGGGTGCTCGGGCAGAGTGCCGTGAGCCGCACGCTGAGACAGCAGATAGTTGAGCATAACTGCGCCGACATCGTTGCCGCTCATCAGTTTATACTCACCCTCATCGTACACCGCAATGCCGACGCGGTCGCAGTCGGGGTCGGTGGCGAGCAACAAATCGGCCTGCTTATTCTCGGCCAGTTTAAGAGCGCACTCAAAGGCCTGACGAATCTCGGGGTTGGGATAGGGTGCCGTCGGGAAGTTGCCGTCGGGCATCTCCTGCTCGGGCACAACGGTGATATCACTGACACCGATGCGGCGCAGTACCTCGCGCACCGGCTTGTTGCCGGTACCGTTGAGCGGTGTATAAATGACCTTTAAATCAGCCTCTGCACATACTCCCTCGTTAACAGTGCGCGACAGCACAGCGCTGTAAAACTGCTCAATTACATCGTCACCGATGTAGTTTATCATGCCGTCGGCAACAGCACTGTCAAAGTCGACGCGCTTGATTCCGTTAAACAAGTCAACACCGCCGACATACCTGATGACCTCTTCGCTGGCGGTCAGGTTAAGTTGACAGCCATCGGGGCCGTACGCCTTGTAGCCGTTGTACTTGGCCGGATTGTGACTGGCGGTAATCATTACGCCGGCGTCACAGCCGAGTTTGCGCACTGCAAAGGACAGTGCGGGCGTGGGCATCAGTTCGCGATAGATATAAACCTTGATTCCATTGGCGGCAAAAACCTCGGCGGCAGTGCGCGCAAACAGCGTGCTGTTGATGCGGCTGTCGTACGAAACGGCAACACTGGGATTATCCGACACGCGGCGAATATAGTCGGCAAAGCCCTGGGTGGCACG
>JAQXHB010000073.1 GCA_029007015.1 Bacillota bacterium
CCTTTACGCCGCGCGAAGTGCGCCCGAGCGGACGGGCGTCGCTCTCATCAAAACAGATGGCCATTCCGTTGCGGGTGGCCACCAGCAATCGGTCGTTGCCGTCGGTCATGCGCACCCAGCGCAGTTGGTCGCCCTCGTCCAGATTTATAGCGATAAGGCCGCCCTTGCGCGCCGTGTTGTACTTCATCAGTTCGGTGCGCTTGATGACGCCGTTTTTGGTGATCATGCACAGATATTTGTTTTCCTCAAATTCGCCCACCTTGAGCATGGCCGAAATCTTTTCCTCCGGTTGAAGCGGCAGCACATTAACAATGTTCAGTCCCTTTGATGTGCGGCTGCCCTCGGGAACCTCATATGCCTTAAGACGGTAGACACGGCCGAAATTGCTGAAAAACAGAACATAGTCGTGTGACGAGCAGATGAACATGTCGCTGGTATAGTCATCGTCACGCGTGGTCATGCCGGTGATGCCCCTGCCGCCGCGGTTCTGTACGCGGTAGGTGTCGCTCGGCAAGCGCTTGATGTAGCCGTCCTTGGTCAGCGTCAGCACGCTTTCCTCAACCGGTATGAGGTCCTCAATATCAACATCGCCGCTGACCGTCATTATCTCGGTGCGGCGGTCATCTGCGTACTTGTCGCGCAGGTTGAGCGCCTCTGTCTTGACGATATCCAGTACCAGATTGTGATTGGACAAAATCTCGGTGAAATAGGCAATTTTCTCCAGCAGAGCCGACAGTTCCTCCTCAATCTTGGTCCGCTCAAGTCCGGTCAACTGGCCCAAACGCATCTGAACAATTGCGGTGGCCTGAATTTCGTCAAAATCGAACCGCTCCATCAGCGCCTCTTTGCCCTCGTTGACCGATTTGGCGGCGCGGAGAATTTTGATAACCTCGTCAATGAAGTCAAGCGCCTTTTTGAGTCCCTCTAAAATATGTGCGCGCTCCTGCGCCTTGCGCAAATCGTAACGGGTGCGCTTTTCAATTATCTCGCACTGGAAGTCGATGTAGTGCTGGAGCATTTCCTTGAGGGTGAGCGTTTTGGGCTCGCCGTTGACCAGCGCGAGCATGATGACGCCGTATGTGTCCTGAAGTTGGGTGTACGCAAACAGTTTGTTGAGCACCACCTGCGGATTGGCGTCGCGCTTAAGGTCGATAACAATGCGTATGCCGTCGCGGTTGGAGTAGTCAACCACATCGTCGATGCCCTCGATGCGCTTTTCATCCACCAGGTCATTTATCGACTTGACCAATTTCAACTTGTTGACCATATAGGGTATCTCGGTGACGGTGATGCGCGTTTTGCCGTTGCGCAGTTCCTCGGTCTCGGTGCGGGCGCGCATAATCACGCGGCCGCGGCCGGTTGCGTATGCGGCGCGTATGCCCGAGCGGCCCATGATAAGGCCTCCGGTGGGAAAATCGGGCCCCTTGATGTGCTCACACAACTCGTCGACCGTAACATCGGGGTTGTCGATAAGACAGCACATGCCGTCAATAACCTCGCCGAGGTTGTGCGGCGGTATCTTGGTGGCCATACCTACGGCGATACCCTCCGAGCCGTTTACCAGCAGATTTGGAAAACGGGCGGGCAGTACGGTCGGCTCCTTCAGGCGGTCATCGTAGTTGGAAACAAATGAAACCGTTTCCTTTTCAATGTCACCGAGCATTTCCATCGAAATTTTGGAAAGACGCGACTCGGTATATCTGTATGCGGCGGCGGGGTAGCCGTCGATTGAGCCGAAGTTGCCGTGGCCGTCTATGAGCATGTATCTGAGCGAGTGGTCCTGCGCCAAACGCACCATGGCGTCGTAAACCGAAGCGTCGCCGTGCGGATGATAACGGCCCAGCACCGAACCGACCGTATCGGCACACTTGCGATAGGCCTTGTCGGGGGTCAGCGAATTTTCATACATTGTGTAGAGTATGCGGCGGTGTACCGGCTTGAGTCCGTCGCGCACATCAGGCAGGGCGCGACTGACGATGACCGACATTGAATATTCAAGGTACGCCTTGCGCATTTCGTCAACTATTTCAACAGGTATAAGTCTCTGTTCGTCGTTCATTGATTCTCACCTTTTTTATCAGAATTGTCACTCGTATTTCTATGGATGCCGTCATTGATGACAGCCAGCACCTCGGCCACTTGACCGCCGTCAAATGCTCTGTGCGGCACAATCAGCAGTCGGCCGTCGGGCAGTTCAATGACAAACAAATTGTTGGCGGTGCAGAGCCGGCAACGGCTGTCAAGCGGCACCAAAAAGCCGTCGCCGCTGTCCTGTCTCCGCACGCTGATACTACCGCTCTCGACAGTCAGGTCAATGGTTTGTCCGTTTACCGCCTGCTCGATGGAGCGCCGCTCGTTAAGCGGCGGATATATCCACACATAGGCTATAATTGCCGCACAAACAGCGATTATAAAGTAGTAAAACAAGTTGGTCGGATTGCTTATTATGCCGTAACCGAACATAACCATGGCGACAATCGCCACGACCGTCTGGGTCAGACTGGTTTTGAAATACGGTTTTAATCTGCCGGCGGCAATAAGTGCCTCTTTGACCTCGTCAAAAGTCAGCACATACTGCGCCGTGTATTTTTTATCCATAGCGTCACCGATTAAAAGTCGAGATTTTGAACATACTTGGCATTCTGTTCAATAAACTCGCGGCGCGGCTCAACATCGTCGCCCATCAGCAGGGTGAATATCTCGTCGGCTTTTTCGGCGTCGGACATCTCCACCTTAAGCATGGTGCGGCGCTCCGGGTCCATGGTGGTCTCCCACAACTGTTCGGCGTCCATTTCACCAAGACCTTTGTACCGCTGAACATCGGCGCTGCCGCCCAGTTCCGCAATATACAGGTCGCGCTCCTCATCCGAAAAGGCGTAGAAGTGTTTCTTGCCCTTTGACACCTTGAACAGAGGCGGCTGTGCCAGATAAATGTGTCCCTGCTCGATAAGTTCGGGCATGTAGCGGAAAAAGAAGGTCAGCAGCAGTGTGCGAATGTGTGCGCCGTCGACATCGGCATCGGCCATGACAATTATTTTGCCGTAGCGCAACTTGGATATGTCGAAATTTTCACCTATTCCGGTGCCGAGAGAGATGACCACCGGTGTCAGTTTTTCATTGGTAAATACCTTGTCAATGCGCGCCTTTTCAACATTAAGCATCTTTCCCCACAGCGCCAAAATGGCCTGCGTGTTGCTGTCGCGTCCTTTGACGGCCGAACCGCCTGCCGAGTCTCCCTCTACTATGAACAGTTCGGTAACTGTCGGGTCCTTTGATATGCAGTCGGACAGTTTTTCGGGCAGTCGGACGCGGCCGTTGAGACCGGTCTTTTTGCGCTCCAGTTCGCGCGCCCTCTGCGCCGCTTCACGCGCATTAGAGGCGGCGATGGTCTTGTCCATTATGGTTTTGGCTGTTGACGGATTGTTCTCAAAATAGTCCATCAGTTGGTTGCCGACAAGTTGATTGACCAGCGTGCCCATGCTGGTGTTGCCGAGTTTTGATTTGGTCTGGCTCTCAAACTGGGCGTCTTTTAACTTGACGCTGATGACCGCCGTCATACCCTCCTGGACATCGTCACCCTTTAAGTTTGCGTCGTTGTCCTTGAGTATCTTAAACTTGCGGCCGTAGGCATTGACCACACGGGTCAGGGCCGTTTTAAATGCCTGCTCGTGGGTGCCTCCGTCGATAGTGCGCACATTGTTGGCAAAACTGATTATGTTGGTGTCAAAGCCATTGTTAAACTGCACCGCTATTTCGGCGGCACTGTCCTCGCCAACCACCGACATGTAAATTACATCGTCATGAAGCGCCGTTTTCTTGCTCTTTTCAAGCAGATACTCGCAGTAACTCTTGATACCGCCCTCATAGTGGAAAAGTTGCTCCACCGGCTCGGTCTCGCGCTTGTCAACGAGGCGCACGCGTATGCCGGCATTGAGAAATGCCTGTTCCTGAAGCCGCTTGGCAAGGATGTCAAAATCGTATGTGGTGGTGTCGGTGAATATATCGGGGTCGGGTTTAAAGGTGACCACTGTGCCTGTGCGGTCGGTGTCACCGATTACCTGCAGGTCGTTCATCACCTTGCCGCGCTCATATCTCTGCTTATAGATGTGTTCGCCGTTGTATACCTCAACCTCAAGCCATGTGGAGAGGGCGTTTACCACCGAGGCACCTACGCCGTGCAGACCGCCCGAAACCTTGTATCCGCTGTTGCCGAATTTACCACCGGCGTGCAGTATGGTGAACACGACGGTGACGGCCGGAATACCCATTTTAGGCTGTATTCCGACAGGTATTCCGCGGCCGTTATCGGTTACGCGGATAATGTCGTCCGGCAGTATCTCCACCGTTATTTCGGTGCAGTAACCGGCCAATGCCTCGTCTATGGAGTTATCCACAATCTCGTACACAAGATGGTGCAGACCCCTCTCTCCGGTTGAACCGATATACATTCCGGGGCGCTTACGGACAGCCTCCAGCCCTTCAAGCACCTGAATTTGGGTTTCATCGTACTTTTCGGTTACCGGTGCATTCAAGTTGTTTGTTTCATTATTCACCCTGAATTTCTCCAATCTGCTCGCCCGAGGGCAGCAATTATTTTTATATGTCAGCGAACATCAAAAAAATCTGCTCGCTTGAGAAGCGTTTGTGACGATATCTGCGATATATATACCACCCGGCCGCTTGGGCGGCGGCTGTCTCGGCAGACAACAAATGATTTTGGCAGTTCATATGTGACATTGACAACATCGCCCGCCTGCTCGGCCTGCCGCAGATAGTCACGGGTAGTTTTGCTCACGGTTGATGTATCCATATCGAACACGCCTATTATATTTTCTTTTCTGACCACTGTGTCCTGACCCAAATGTATATACACCCTATCACCCCTCATTAAGGCTGACGCGGCCGTTTTCTACATAGAAAAGTGCGCCGCACCTCATCATGTCC
The DNA here is from genome assembly GCA_029007015.1 of Bacillota bacterium. GTDB lineage: Bacteria > Bacillota > Clostridia > Oscillospirales > Acutalibacteraceae > SUG1189. The sequence goes on from JAQXHB010000073.1 coordinate 4,945, forward strand.
ACTGTGTTTTTATCACAGCAGGTCAAAAACACCTGCCAGTCCTTAATATGGTTAAGTATGTAATCCTGGCGGGAGGCGTCCAACTCACTCATAACATCGTCAAGCAGGGCTATCGGCTGACAGTTACTGACCTTTTTTATTATTGCCGCCTCGCACATCTTGAGGGTTAGCACAGCCGAGCGCTGCTGCCCCTGAGAGGCAAATGACCGCGCAGAATGGTCATTGATGTTGATAATCAGGTCATCGCGGTGGGGGCCGACCGAGGTGACCGCCGCCGCTATATCGTCCCTGCGCGAGTTTTGAAGACGCTCATACAACTCTGCCGCCGATGCGGCCGCCGCCGAGTATTCGACCGAAATATGTTCGCGTCCGGACGATATGCCTGCGTAAATATTTTCTATAAATTCATTTATCAGTTCAACATATCTCTGCCGGTATTTGATTATAGCCGCGCCGGTCGACGCTATCTCTCTCTCGTAGACATCCAACATATCAATCAGTGAGGCATGAAACCGCACATCGCGCATGATAGAATTGCGCTGTGTAACGGCACGCCTGTAGCACGAGAGCAGCGAGACATATTTTGGCCACAACTGTGAAATGGCGTTGTCGATAAAGCGGCGCCGCACATCCGGCCCGTCCTTGATGAGGGACAAATCGGTGGGAGAGAAAATAATCATGCGAATGTTGCCGGTCAGTTCACCGGCTGATTTGAGAGGTACGCCGTTTAGTTTGACCTTTTTCTGTTCGGCAATGGTCATCTCGGCCGTCTGGTCGCGACCGTCCATATTAAAGTCAATTTTAATTTTGGCGCTGTCACGCTCATAGTTGATTAGTTCGCTGTCCTTGCCGCGAAAACTCTTGAGCCCTGAAAAGAGCCAAATTGCCTCAAGCAAATTGGTCTTGCCCTGGGCGTTGCTGCCGTAAAAAACATTGATGCCGCTGTCGGTCAAAATATCGGTATCGGTAAGGTTGCGAAAGCCGCTCAGGCTGACACGAGTAATGTTCATTACCTGTCCCCTGCCGCAATTTTTACAATCACGGTGTTTCCGTCAAACTCGGCTGTATCGCCGTCGCGCAGTTTCTTGCCGCGCATCAAGCAGATTTCGCCGTTGACTTTGACCTGACCGTCCTGAATGACAAATTTAGCCATTCCTCCGGTGTCAATCATGCCGGCCAGTTTGAGCAGGCTGTCCAGCCGTATGTATTCGGTAGTTATCGTTACTGTATTCATTACTTCAGTTTAACCGGCATGATTATGAACAGAAAATTGTCACCGCCGATGGGGTGTATAACTGCCGGTGCCTGAGGCCCGCCCATTTCAAACACTACCTCGTCCGACTCGGTCGCCTTGAGCGCATCGAGCAGATAGCGGTTGTTAAACCCTATTTCTACCGGTTGTCCCTCCAATTTTATTTCAATTTCGTCCTGCGCGCTTCCCAGTTCGGTATTGCACGAGGCAACAAAAAAGTCGTTTTCAAACTTGCACCGCAGAGGAGTGGTTTTTATTCTTTCTAAAATTATCTGCGACACGCGCTCGACCGATGAAATCATCTCACGGGTGTTTACCTGCACCTTTGTTGAAGTGCTTTTCGGTATGGCCGACTCATAATTGAGAAATTCTCCCACAAGCAGTCGCGAAACCACATTAAACCCATCAACCGAGAAAATTATGTGGCGGTCGGATACCGAGAGCATAACTTCTTCATCGCCCGATATGAGTTTTGTCACTTCACTCATTGTTTTGCTCGGCACGATAAAAGAAATATCGCCGTCAAAATCAATCTTTTCCTTGCGGATGGCCAGTCGGTATCCGTCAACTGCAATCATATTTATTGAGTTGTCCTTGATTTCATACATCAGGCCTGTATAAAGAGGTTTGTTGGCATCGGCCGGAGCAACCGAGAAAATGGTTTGTCTGACCATGCTCTGAAGTGTCTCTGCCGGCAGAGACAGGCTCTTGCCCTCCTCGACGCTCGGCATGTCGGGAAACTCGTCGGCGTTGATACCCATGAGGGAGAAGTGTGACTTGCCGGAGAATATTTCACACACCAGACGGTCATCGACAGAAATGGTCACCGTGTCGTCGGGCAGACGGCGAACAATGTCGCAGAACAGTTTTGCATCAAAAACCACCTTGCCTCGTTCTTTAACAGTGGCGTCGATGGTCTTTGTTATGCCGATTTCAAGGTCATAACCCGACAGAGTCAGGTTTTGTTCAGCCACCAGCAGTATGCCTGACAGCGCCGGAATGGCTGATGTGGATGGAATAACCCTTGCAATGTGATTGGCAGTTTCGCTGAGTAGTTGTTTGTTGCATGTAATGTTCATAACTGTCATCTCAATTCTTTTTTAATATAAATAAAATGAATTTTTCTATATAAACATAAATAAAAAAAGTAGTATCAGTAGAGACTGTCAAAATGTTTAAAAGTGTAAAAATTGCTTTATTTAAACATTTCAGGCAATTTAAAATTTTTACACCGTGTGTTGAATAATTGTTAAAATTTTGGGCAACAATATAAGGTTAAACAATTACTGACACAGTTTAACATTCAATATTCAAAACTTTGTCTAAAAATATTACATATTTTCAGAGTCAAAATTTTTGATAATATCCTGAATAATTTCTTTCTCTCGGGTGCCGCGGTCGATATATTTTTCTTTAACCTGATTGATGGAATATATGACGGTGGTGTGTTTTTTGCCGAATGAATTGCCCAACTCCTCCAGCGAAATACCCGGTATCAGTTCTCTGCAAATATACATGGCAATCTGTCTGCCCTTTGAGATTGAGGCCGACTGCTTGTTTGAATAAATGTCGTCGGGGGTCAGCGAGAAGGTGTGAGCCACCTCGTTTACCACGCGCTCAACCGTTATCGGCTCGCGCTCGCTTGAGTATCGAATGTTGTTGATAACATTCTGCACATTGCTGTTATTTATCCGCACACCGTCAAAAATTATCATCGCCTGCAGTTTCTTAACCACACCCTCAAGTTGGCGAATGTTCTGTTTAACTTGGTCAGCGATAAAATAAACGATGTCGTCGTCGAGGTTGATGTTGAGCATCTGTGCCTTGCGCTTGATGATGCCGACGCGCGTCTCAAACTCGGGCGGCGCAATGTCGGCCAGCAGTCCGCTGTCAAAACGGGAACGGATACGGTCATCAAGCGATTTGATGTCCTTGGGTGGACGGTCGGAGGTGACAACTATCTGCTTGCCGGCCAGATAGAGGGTGTTGAAGGTGTTGAAAAATTCCTCCTGCGTCGACTCCTTGCCGGCGATAAACTGAATATCGTCGAGCATCAGCATGTCCACGGTGCGAAATCTCTCTCGAAACTCAACCATGCGGCCCTCATTCAAACTGCGTATGAGTTCGTTGGTAAACTCCTCGGTGCGCATGTAAAGCAGTTTTTTATTTGGATATTTTTCCTTAACACGGTTGTAGATGGCAAACATGAGGTGGGTTTTGCCCACGCCCGAGTTGCCGTAGATGAACAGAGGATTGTAGATAATCGACTTATTCTCAGCAACAGCCAGCGACGCCGCGTGCGCAAAGCGGTTGGACGCGCCGACGATGTATGTATCGAATGTGTATGAATACTCAGCCGTTTCGGCGGCGACGACACCGCCGGCCGGTTGGTCGCTGTCCTCACATATCAGTTTGAGATTGACGCGAAAGCCGATGACCGCCTCAAAAGCGTCGCTGATGCCGGCGGCATAGGTCTGCTCGATGACATTGCGGTGCATATCACTCTGGACAGCCAAGACCGCCTCGTTATTTTTCAGTTCTATTGGGCGAATGGGCTCGAACCACATGCGATAGGCGACGTCGGACACCTGCTTGCGGCAGTGTTCACACACGCTGTTCCATATATCCTTGAAAGTGTACAATTTTGTTTCATCCTCCACATCTATTTTACATCCGAATGTATCGAAAAAATGCCCGAAAAAGGGGCGCAAATGCACAACCTAATTGTACCACAAAACCGCCGCAAAATCAAGAAAAATCGCCTTTTTAAAGTGCAAAAATTACCGATAAATTTTTGGTGCCTTTCAGCCGCAAAAAAAGGGATAAAAAATCACAGAGAGACACTTCTTTTTAAAAGCGTCTCCCTGTGCTTTTTTATTAACTGCGGACTTATAAAAATTATCTTGTTCCGCCGCCGAAGCCGCCGCCCGAAAAGCCACCGCCCCCGCCGAAGGAACTTGAGCCGCCGCTGCCGATTGAGCGCTGGGCCTGCTGAGCGCGTATCTGCTGTTCGCGCGTCACCATCGAGTTATACAAAACACGATAATAACCGTATGCAAAGGTGGAGTGATAATACACCGTCTCAATCTCGGGCACATACTGCGGATAAACCTGCTTCAACTGCTTGGCCACCTCGTCAGCGATACCGAACAGGGTGGCAAAAATGAGCATTTCGCGCCAGACGGTTACCTCGGCAACGCCGCGCTCGCCGATGAGCGAAAAGTCGGTCAGATATTTTTTGTATCCGACCAGTTCGCGCAGACGGCCCATGTCGCGCCCGCTCAACTGTTTTAGGTTATATCCGGCCTTGTAGCACCGACTGTCGAGCATCAGCGAGCCTCTGTTTTCTGCGTCGGTGATAAAGTTGCGCAGGCGTGCCGGATGCTTGTTGCAGTATTTTTCCATCTCGCGCCGGCTGAGCACGCAGTCGTCGCCCGCCGCCGCCACCATCAGGTCGTACAGCGGCTGACAGTCATTCTCCGGCCGTGAAATAAAATGCACCGTGTTTTCAGCCTTTTCGCGCCCAAATGTACCAACCGTCTTGTCGGTCAGTATTTCTATACTGCCGTCCTCCAGCATCTGCATTATGCGGGCGCCGACAATAGACCCCTCGCCGCACAGATTGTAAACCCGACCCAAGGCGTAGGACAAATCGAGGTTGCCTCCGCACGGGGTGTCGCGGAAATAATCGGCATCTTTGACAAACCGATTAAACCGGCATTTGCGCACAATTTTGAAAACAGCGACGCCAATCATCACCAATCCCGCCACGGCAAAAGCGGCAACAACTATAATGAGGGCTATCCAATCGGAATTATCCTCGGCGTCGCTGTATCCGTAAACGCCCTCGGTGAAATTGCCGTCCTCATCATAGTAATACGAGTAGTCGCTGTCCTTAAAGGCCGCCTCCTTGACATCACGAAAACTGCCGTCGACCGACCGCGCGGGCAAAAATATGCCCTTTTCAAACTCCAGCATAATTATCACGCCGCCGGACTGGTCAATGTCATCGGTGGTATATGCCTTAACTGCGCCGCTGTCAAAGGCTATCTGCCCCTCGAAACCGAATGCCCAGCACTTGCAATTATCTTTATCAAGTGCAGTACCGTCGGCCGTGAGCAGTCGCACACAGACCGATGTGGGGCCGGTGTTCATGCCCCGATTTACGAACATGAAGTTGAAACCGTCGCTATCGCTGTAACTGCCGACCACCCCTGTGACGGTGTAACTGACCGTATATGTGTTGTCGCCGTAGTCGCCTATGCCCCAGCAAATTTCATATCCGCCGTCGGTCGGGTTCAGCCCGCACCGGCCCCTCTTTTGCTCGCGCGAGAGGTCGATATCCCAACTGCTCACCCTCTCAAATTGACCGGTGCCGTCGCTGACCGCGAGGTTTACGATGTCCAGGCCGCCCTCGGTGTTAACGGGAATGTAGCACTCGGTGCCCTCGGTGAAGCGGCCGCTCCAAACGGCCGTGATATCAACCGACCCATCGGTGTTCATCACAGCGGTGATGTCCATATCGGAGACGCGGTTGTCGGCAGACGCCGGCACCGCAATGAGCACGGCCAGCGAGATGAGGCACACGGCAAATGACAAAATCTTTTTCATCGCTATACCACTTCGCGGTTATTTCATGCTGGGCATGTCGGCCTTGCTTTGGTCGGCGGCCAGATACTCCCGCGGCTTAAATCCGAACATGCCGCCGACCAGACTGGTCGGGAACATGCGCAGTGAGCGGTTGAGTTTGGTCACGCTGTCGTTATAAATCAGGCGGCTCGCACGCACCGACTGCTCGTAACTGTTGACCGAATCCATCGTTTTGTTGTAGTTTGTGTTGGCTTTCAGGTCGGGGTACTGCTCGGCAATGGCGTTGATTTTGCCCATCGCCTCGGTGATGAGATTTTCCTGCGCGTCAACATCGCCGGCGCTCGAAGTGCCGGTGATGACACTGCGGCGTGCGCGCACCACTTCAGCGAGCGTTTCACTCTCGTGAGCGTTATATCCCTTGGTAAGTTCAAGCAGCGATGTCAGCGCGTCAAAACGGCTCTGAAGTTGCACGCCGATTTGACTCATGGCGTTGTTGACATTTTCGTCCATCGCGGCCAGACGGCGCTGGGTCGAAATGAGCCAGATAACGATGATTACTACTACTGCAATTGCGATAACATATGGCATAAATTTTCTCCTCCTCAGTGTTTGTAATTACATTGTATCACATTTTTTTGAAAATGTATAGCAAAAAGGGACTCTGCCGAAGCAAAGTCCCCAAAATATCAGTTGCGCGAAAACGGGAGTTACACATCCAGTTTCATGTCGCCGCTCTTTACCCAGCCGATGCGGCGCAGTACCCAGTCAAAGACAAGTGACAGCACAGCCGGCAGAACAAATGAAATGAGCACCAGTCCAATCCAATCAAAGGCGGTTATGGCGGCCCTTGTGCCGGCCGCTATCTCATTAACCCAACCCGAGTAAACGCCAATCTGGCCAACCAGCCCGCATGTGCCCATTCCTGACGAAATGGCCGCGCCGTTCATCTGCAAGCCGAACAGACAGGTGGCGATTGGGCCGGTAAAGGCCGACGCGAGGGTCGGTGCAATCCAGATGCGTGGGTTTTTGACTATATTGCCCATCTGAAGCATACTGGTGCCCAGTCCCTGCGAGACAAGGCCGCTCCAGCGGTTGTCCCTGAAACTGATGACGGCAAAACCGATCATCTGCGCACAGCAGCCTGCCAGCGCGGCGCCTCCGGCCAGTCCGGTCAGCCCTAATGAAGCGCATATCGCGGCACTGCTTATCGGCAGAGTCAGCGCTATGCCCACGATGACAGACACCAATATACCCATAAAGAAGGGGTGCAGTTCGGTCGCCCACATGATGACATTGCCGACATAGGACGCGGCCGTACCGATGTACGGCGCACAGCCAATCGACATCAGTGTACCTACCAGTATGGTCACAAGGGGCGTCACCAGTATGTCGACCGGCGTCTCCTTGCTGACCGCCTTGCCGAACTCGGCGGCAACGCATGTAACCACCAGCACGGCAAGCGGGCCTCCGGCGCCGCCCAGGGAGCCGGCCGCCTGACCGACCGCGCACAGCGAGAACAACACCAGCGGCGGGCAGTGCAGTGCATATCCGATGGCCACCGCCATGGCAACATTGCTGATGCTCTTGGCAAAGTCACCGATTTGGCACAGAATGTCAACATGCAGTTGGGTACCGAGGGTGCCGATTATGGTGCCGATAAGCAGTGATGCAAACAATCCCTGTGCCATGGCGCCCAGCGCGTCGATACCGTAGCGGCGGGCAGAAAATACTATATCCTTCCGCTTGAGAAATGCTTTAAACTTCTCCATATTTTCATCTCCAAAATTGACGGTTACCGTACAAATGATTGATAATATGATATCATATCTGCCGTTTAACGGCAATTGGCGTATTTAATAAAAATCTTTGCACTGTGCCGCACCCAAAGGTACACTTTGGCATAATATAGGTCAGGGGGCAGTAAATATCGGGCCCGACGCCTGCGGTGGCGGCTTGCGAGCGGCCTGAAAACAGCCGCGCACAAATGTCCCCTTTTAATATAAAAGAGGGGTGAGGAGATATCTCCTCACCCCTATCTGCTATACTTATAAACAGTTTAAACCTCTGACAAAAGGCCGTCGATAAACTGATGGGCGAGCCGCGCCGAGCGACTGCCGCGCTCAAGTGCAAAGCGCTCTGCCAGCAGTTCCAGTCGGTCGGTCGGCATGGTGATGCCCTTTTGGTCGGCCAGATGGCGAACAATACGCAGAAAAGTGGCTTTGTCCGGTTTGGAGAATGTGACATGTATGCCGAACCGCTCTGAGAGAGAGACCAACTCCTGCATGGTGTCGTTTCGATGAATATCGTCGCCCTCGCGGTCGGAGAACTTCTCCTTGATAATGTGCCTGCGGTTGCTGGTGGCATAGATGACAACATTGCTCGATTTGGCCGAAACCGAGCCTTCCAGCACAGCCTTGAGCGCGTTGAAGTTGTCATCGTCCTTGAGGAATGACAGGTCGTCGATAAACAGAATAAATTTGAGCGGGTTTTCGGCCAAATCGTTGAGCAGTTTGGGTATGGAGCGCAACTGCTCTTTGCGCACCTCGATAATGCGCAGTCCGTCGGTGAATAACTCATTGCCCACGGCCTTGACGGTCGACGACTTGCCGGTGCCGGCGTCGCCCGACAGCAGTATGTTGGCGGCCGGCTTGCCTACCAACAAAGCCCGCGTGTTGTCGAGTATTATCTGTCGCTCGCGCTCGTAGTCGACCAAGTCGGAGAGCCGCGTGCTGTCAGGATTGGTGACGGGGATGATTTCGTCATGCTCGCCCACAAAAAACATGCGGTTCTTTGAGAATATGCCGTAGCCGTATTTGCCGATATTCTCCATGCGATGGCGGTATGTGCCGCGCAAATCGACGCCGCCCGATACAAATTTGGGCAAAAACCCGTCAAACCCCAGCGGCCGGCGCAACTGCTCGGCCGTCAGGTCAGCAACCTGCTGAAGGGTGTCCAGTTCCTCGCTCAGCGCCTGCTTGATGTGCTCGGGCACATCGAGGCCGCGGCCGACTGTGCGTACATAGACATTGCCGCTGTTTTCGCATATTTCCCTGACATGTTCGCCCAGATTGCCGCCGTTTGCGTCATACAGGGCGGCCACAAACTCGGCATAGGCCGAGTTTGTGGGGTGGTTAAGGTATCTGTGCAGCGGAGCAATCACGCTGTCGCCCAGCAAATCCCTGAAAATGCACAGTGAATCGAGTTTAACTTTCAATTCGCTCATCGGTTAAGAATCGCCCCCGAAGCACCGCCGGAGACGAGCGCCGCGTACCGCTTGAGATAGCCCGAAAGTTCTTTCTGCTTGGGCTTAAAGTTCTTCATGCGCTCAGCAAGGATATCCTCGTCAACCTTGAGTTCGATTTTGTTTTCGGGGATGTTGATGCTGATGATGTCGCCCTCCTCGACCACGCCGATGAGTCCGCCGGAAGCGGCTTCGGGCGTGATGTGACCGACGCAGGCGCCTCTGGTTGCGCCGCTGAAACGGCCGTCGGTGATGAGCGCCACGCTGTTGCCCAGACCCATGCCCATGATGGCTGAGGTTGGATTGAGCATCTCACGCATGCCGGGGCCGCCCTTTGGCCCCTCGTAGCGAATGACCACCACATCGCCGGGAACGATACGGCCGGCGTTGATGGCCGCCTGAGCATCTTCTTCACAGTCGAACACTCTGGCCGGGCCCTCGTGCACGAGCATCTCCGGCAGGACGGCCGAGCGCTTTACAACACTGCCCTCGGGCGCCAGATTGCCCCTGAGCACCGCAATGCCGCCGGTCTCGCTGTACGGGTTTTCAATGGGCCGGATGACATCGTGGTTGAGGTTTATACAGCCCGCGATATTCTCACCGACCGTCTTGCCGGTAACGGTCATGCAGTCGGTGTTAATCAGGCCCTTCTTGCTCAACTCGTTCATTACCGCGTAAACGCCGCCGGCCTCGTCGAGTTCCTCCATATAGGTTCTGCCGGCGGGCGCCAGATGGCACAGATTGGGCGTCTTGGCGCTGATTTTGTTGGCAATATCCAGG
>JAQXHB010000074.1 GCA_029007015.1 Bacillota bacterium
CATCGGTTGGAACAGATTGCACTTCGTGGGCAGAAAACACCCCATTTTTAAGTATATCAATGAGGGCGACCATGTCTATTTTGTCCACTCATATTACGGCGCCGATTGCAAAGACAGTCTCGTTGCAACCGCCGAGTACGGCGCTGAACTGACCGCCGCTGTGGCAAACGGAAATGTTTGCGGCTGTCAGTTCCACCCCGAAAAGAGCGGCGAGGTCGGACTGAATATCCTGCGCGGCTTTTGTGGATGGGAGGGGAAAGCATGAATATTTATCCTGCTATTGACTTATACGGCGGTCAGGCGGTGCGACTCTATAAGGGCGACTTTAACCAAATGACCGTATATAGTCCCGACCCGACAGCAGTGGTTCGCGACTTTGCCGAGCAGGGCGCGAAGTATCTGCACCTCGTTGATTTAGAGGGTGCCAAGAGCGGACAGACCCCCAACCTCGACACGGTAAAGCGTATCAAGCAAGCGTCGGATATGTTCACCGAGATTGGCGGCGGTATACGAAACAGCGAAACGATTGATAAGTACATCTCAATCGGTGTCGACCGTGTCATACTGGGCACAGCGGCGGTCAATGACCGCGACTTTCTCATTGCCGCCGTGCAGAAATACGGCGACAAAATTGCCGTAGGCGTCGATTTAATTGACGGCTATGTGGCCATCAAAGGGTGGACGGAGAAGTCGCAGTACCCGTGTTTTGAGTTTTGCGATGAGATGGAGTCTATCGGCGTAAAGACCCTTATATGCACCGATATTTCGCGTGACGGCGCGATGCAGGGCACCAACCGAGCCCTATATCGTTCTCTGTCCGAACAGTATGACATGCAGATAATCGCATCGGGCGGCGTGTCTTCTGTCGACGATGTCAGGGAACTGGCCTCGATGAAGTTGCACGGCGCCATTATCGGCAAGGCATATTATACCGGCGCTATCAATCTGCGTCAGGCTATAGAGGTGGCACTATGATAACCAAACGCATCATACCTTGCCTTGATGTGCGCGACGGACGCGTGGTCAAGGGGGTTAATTTTGAGGGCCTGCACGATGTGTCGTCGCCGGTCGAACTGGGCCGATATTACAGTGAAAACGGCGCCGATGAGTTGGTGTTCTACGACATAACCGCCTCGGCTGAGGGAAGGGCGCTTTTTACCGATATTTTGACCGAGGTGGCGCGGACGATATTCATTCCGCTGACCGTTGGTGGCGGCATCAACACGGTCGATGACTTTGACCGTGTGCTCAAGTGCGGCGCCGATAAGGTCAGCGTTAATTCGGGCGCTATCCGCAATCCCGAACTGATATATCAGGCGGCTCAGCGCTACGGCGACCAGTGTGTCGTTTTGTCGGCCGATATAAAGCGCGTTGACGGCCAATTTCGCGTATTTGCCAAGGGCGGCCGCGAGGACACCGGCATGGAGGCACTTTCGTGGATAAGGCGGTGTGTCGACATGGGCGCCGGCGAGGTGGTGGTCAACTCCATTGACACCGATGGCGTAAAGGGCGGCTTCGATATTGAGATGCTTTCGGCGGTGTGCGACGCCGTCAATGTGCCGGTCATTGCCTCGGGCGGTGCCGGTTGCACAGAGGACTTTGTGCGCTTGTTTGAGACCCTTCCGAAGGTGGACGCGGGCCTTGCGGCGTCGGTGTTCCACTTTGGCGAGATTGAGATACCGAAACTGAAGGCACAACTCAGGGACAATAACATTACTGTGAGGTTATGAGCATGGATATAAACAATTTAAAATTTGACCAAAACGGACTTATTCCTGCCATTGTGGTCGATTCTGTCAGCAAGAAGGTGCTTACGCTGGCCTATATGAGCAAAGAGAGTTTGCAAATATCAATAGAAAAGGGGCTGACCTGCTTTTACAGCCGTTCTCGGCAGGAGTTGTGGCTCAAAGGCGAAACAAGCGGAAATTATCAGCACATTGTTTCCATTACGGCTGACTGTGACAACGACGCGCTGATAGTTGTTGTCGAAAAGGATGGCCCCGCGTGCCACACCGGCAGTGACAGTTGCTTTACCAATCATGTGTGGCAGAGTGATGAACTGAGTGAATTTTCGTTGCAGCAACTTATGGATATGCTGGTCGGTCGCAAGACGGAGAAAAAAGAGGGTTCATACACCACCTATCTGTTTGAAAAGGGAATAGACAAGATACTAAAGAAGGTGGGAGAGGAGTCAACAGAGGTCATCATCGCCGCCAAAGCCGACGACAAAAAGGAGACCGTTTACGAGATAGCCGACTTGGCCTATCATGTTATGGTGCTGATGATCGAAATGGGTATATCTCTTGAGGATATTCACCGAGAACTGGCCTCTCGCCATGTCATTGACCATAAAATCAAGCAGGAGAAGATGACCAATTGATTTATTCCGATTATCACATGCACACCATTTTTGCCGACGGCAAAAATACGCCGGAGCAAATGGTTACGGAGGCGCTCAAAGCCGGACTGCATACGGTTGGCTTTTCAGAGCATGCGTATGTTCCGTTTGACCCCGACTGGTGCATGTCGCCCGAGAGTACTGAGCAATATCGCCGTGAAATTCTGCGGCTCAAGTCAAAGTATGACGGGCAGATAAATATTTTGTGCGGCATTGAGATGGACTATGATTCTGTCGATGACCGGTCGAAATACGATTATGTCATCGGCTCGGTGCACTACCTCACGGTCGGCGGTGTCAATTACAGCGTCGATTTGTCGCCGCAGGAGACACTTCGCTGTGTGAGAGATGCCTTTGGCGGCGACTTTGACAGTTACGCAGAGGCATATTTTGAAAAGGTGTCGCGTCTCAAAGAAGTGACCGGCGCCGACATAATCGGGCACTTTGACCTGATAACCAAGTTTTGTCGTCTCGGCGCCGGCCCGGATATACACAGTGAGAGGTACATTTCAGCGTGGCGCACTG
>JAQXHB010000075.1 GCA_029007015.1 Bacillota bacterium
CCAAGTCTGTAATTAACCAGTTGTATTGTTTTTGCACATTTTCGATTGCCTGAAAAACTGTACGCATATGGGTGTAGAATTTATGACTTTTCCTATCAATTAAACCGTATGTCATTTTGCATTCTCCTTTGCGGTGTTGATAGAGGAGATGAGCATAACTCGAATACTTGTGCAAGCGGAATCAAATGATTTATATTCTTATTCAGGAATATAATTTGTTTTGTAAAGCAATTCAAGCCAATAGCCTGTTTCATTTGCTTCCTTGAGAGCAATCTGAAGTTTTGCAATAAAGTCTGCTTTTCCATGAGCATACTGCGCTTCCCTGATATTTGCGCCGATAGAAGTGCCGCTTCTGCCGATTTGGTTAGAAATGATAGACTCGCATTTTTCTCTCAGATATTTGACGAGGTATATGATGGATACGGCGAAATCCATAGATTGTGTTCTTAATTTGCTATCGGACATATTTGCACCTCTTATTTCACAACTATTATACTATAGGAAGTTTTCTTTTTCAATATTCCGTGAAGTCCGGCTGCGCCGGGTGAAGTAGCGGCAATGCCGCTGTGAAGTATCGTGCTTACGCGCGAAATGAAGTTAAGTGTGCCACCCACGCCCGCAGGCATTTCACGATGCGCAGCATCGCTTCACGCACCAAAGGTGTGCTTCTCGTGCCGCAAGGCACACTTAGTTCGAAAAAGGTCACATTTGTCAAGTAGACAAATGTGACCTTTTTCGTGGTGCCGGTGGTCGGGGTCGAACCGACACGGTATCGCTACCACCGGATTTTGAGTCCGGCACGTCTGCCAATTCCATCACACCGGCAAATGTGACTTCATTATATTACCACATCCGCTATAAAAAATCAAGAGTAAATTTTACTCTTTTCATTATATATACACGCGGCGACAAATGCTGATTGCATTTTACAAGATAATGGTATATAATGTCTTTTAAAAGGAGTGGTTTGATTGATTTGGCACAGTACACATCATAATCAAGTAATTACAGAACTCAATTCATCCGAAACTCAAGGTTTGTCATCAGCCGCCGTGGCTGAAAGACAGCAAATATACGGTAAAAATGAATTACGGCAGAAAGAGGGCAAGAATTTATTTCAGAAATTCTTGGACCAATTAAAAGATTTCATGGTCATTGTACTCATCATCGCCGCCATCGTCTCGTGTATCACTTCATTACTGACCCACGAGCCAAACGGCTGGATTGAGCCGGTCATAATCATTGCCATTGTTCTGCTCAACGCCTTTTTAGGAGTCGTGCAGGAAAATAAGGCCGAGTCGGCGCTGGCCGCCCTCAAAAGCATGGCCGCACCGTCGGCAAAGGTACTGCGTGACGGCGTTCAGTCGGTCATACCCGCAGTCCAATTGGTGCCCGGCGACATCATTTTGCTTGAAGCGGGCGACTTTATTCCCGCCGACGCGCGTCTGATTGAATCGCAGAGTCTGCACTCGCAGGAGTCGGCGCTGACCGGAGAAAGCGTGCCGGTTGAAAAGGACGCAAGTTTTGTCGGTGATGACATTACCGGACTGGCCGACCGCAAGAATATGGTTTACTCAGGGTGTTCAATAACATACGGTCGCGGCCGCGCCATCGTTACCGCAACGGGTATGGACACCGAGATGGGCAAAATTGCAACCCAACTGGACAACACCGAGGAGACCACCACTCCCCTTCAAATCAAGTTAGCCGAACTCGGCAAAATGCTCGGCACACTTGCGCTCATTATTTGCGCCATCATATTTGTTGTCGGCTTCATCATGGGAGTTATTGACGGCGATAAATCGTTCCTTGATATCGGCACATCCATGTTCATGACAGCAGTCTCGCTGGCCGTAGCCGCCATTCCCGAGGGACTGCCGGCCATCGTCACCATTGTTCTGGCCATCGGTGTCAATCGCATGGTTAAGAAAAATGCCATCATTCGCCGCATGCCGGCCGTAGAGACGCTGGGCAGTGCATCGGTCATTTGCTCGGATAAGACGGGCACCCTCACTCTCAATAAGATGACAATGGTCAAGGTGTACGACGGTCACGAAATAGTAGATATCGGTGAAAACCCTTCCCCTGCTGTGGCGATGCTTCTGCGCCTCGGCTGTATGTGCTGTGATGCCGATGTCAGATTTGAAAAGGGCAAGGAAATTCAGGTCGGCGACCCAACCGAGGCCGGCATTGTATCTGCGTGCATGCGCTATGTCGGTATGTCAAAGGCCGATATGAACAACGCCTATCCGCGGCTCGGTGAAATTCCCTTTGACTCCGACCGCAAACTGATGACCACCATAAACATGATTGACGGCAAGCCCTACGCCGTTGTAAAGGGCGCACCCGATGTGTTGCTTTCACTGTGCATATCCGGTGATATTGAGCGCGCCAACGCCGCCAATGAGGCAATGGGAAAACTGGCACTGCGTGTGCTCGGCGTTGCCATTAAGCCGCTTGACGACATCACGCTGGCATCCAATCCCACCAGCGAAATGCTCGAAAACGATTTGACATTTGTCGGACTGCTCGGCATGATTGACCCGCCCCGTCCTGAAGCCGCCGAGGCTGTCAAAAAATGCCACAGCGCCGGCATACGCACCGTAATGATTACGGGCGACCACATAGTAACAGCGTCGACCATCGCCACGCAGTTGGGCATACTGACGCCCGATAAATTGGCAATAACCGGCAGTGAACTGAGCAAATTGACAGACGAGGAACTGTGCGAAAATATTGAAAAATACGCCGTGTACGCGCGTGTATCGCCGGAGGATAAAATCCGCATCGTATCGGCGTGGCAGAAGCGCGGCCACATCGTGGCCATGACCGGCGACGGCGTCAATGACGCACCCGCACTCAAGGCGGCCGACATCGGCTGTGCAATGGGAATCACCGGCACCGATGTTGCCAAGGGGGCATCGGACATGACCCTGACCGACGACAACTTTGCGACCATTGTTTCGGCCATTGAGGAAGGCCGCGGAATATTCGATAACATCCGCAAGGCCGTTCACTTCTTGCTTTCATGCAACTTAGGTGAAATAATCACCGTGTTTTTCGGTATGTTCATTTGGCACGAGTCGCCACTGTTGTCGATACAACTGCTGTGGCTCAACCTGGTAACAGACAGTCTGCCTGCCCTGTCGCTCGGCATGGAGCCGATTGAAAAAAGCATCATGAAGCGCAAACCGCGCGACAAAAACGAGAGCATATTCTCGGGCGGCTTGGGCATTGACGCTCTTTGGCAAGGCTTCATATTCGGCGTAATCACACTGATAGCATACGGCGCAGGGCTTGCCCTCGGCGGCAGTGCCGTGTACGCCAGAACGATGGCTTTCGTCGTGCTGGCATGCGCACAACTGGTTCACGCATACAATGTACGCTCGCAAAGTTCGCTGTTCAAACTCGGCATGTTCTCCAACAAATATATGAACGGTGCTTTCATACTGTCGCTTCTGCTTGTCATGCTGGTTGTTGCCACACCGATAAACACTGTGTTTGGCATGGAAATGCTTAACATGGCCGAGGTTGCAGCCGTAATCGGACTGTCAATTATACCGCTTATTTTGAGCGAAATTGTAAAATATGTGCGCAAGCACAAAACGGAGGTAAAAAAATGAGCAACAGACAAATTGCACCTGCGGCCGCCGGTGATACTTTAGCCGTCATAGACACAACAATGGGCACCGTCACCGTTAAACTGTTTCCGAATGACGCGCCGAAAGCGGTCGAGAACTTTACCACTCACGCAAAAAGCGGCTACTTCAACGGTATCTGCTTTCACCGAGTTATAAATGACTTCATGATTCAGGGCGGCGACCCCACTGCCACCGGCTGCGGCGGCGAGAGCATATGGGGAAACCCGTTTGAGGACGAATTTACGCCCGAACTAC
>JAQXHB010000076.1 GCA_029007015.1 Bacillota bacterium
TCCTCGCCCGGCTTTTCATCGGTGTAAAAACCGCTTGTAGACAGTATGATGGCGCCGGACGCATCAATTATCTGCACCTCGACGCTGTTTTTCATCGGAAACTGCTCGGCCATCAGGCGCGCCTCAGCCGCAAATCCGGCCGAATCGGTGACACTGAGCCGGTCAAATGACACTGCAACACTGTTCAGGTAACCGGCCACGCGGTCATTGT
Source organism: Bacillota bacterium (assembly GCA_029007015.1). Taxonomy (GTDB): domain Bacteria; phylum Bacillota; class Clostridia; order Oscillospirales; family Acutalibacteraceae; genus SUG1189. The sequence goes on from JAQXHB010000076.1 coordinate 212, forward strand.
AGTAGTTGCTTATGACGGCGCCCAAAGTAATGACCAGCACAGTCACGACGCATGCCAAAATAACAATTAGGTTTATCACCCAACGGCGTGTAACGCCCTTTACCTTGATAGCAACCTCCACGCTGACGACCTCCCTTCCCGTTTAAAAATGTCGGGCTTTCACTGTTCGGTTGACCACTTGTAGCCCATGCCCCAAACGGTCAGCAGGTGCCTGGGTGTCGATGGCTCATCCTCGATTTTCATACGCAGGCGGCGTATATTGACATCGACTATCTTTTCCTCACCAAAATAAGAGTCGCCCCACACACTGTTCAAAATGTCGGTGCGGTCAAGGGCTGTATCGGGGTGAGTGAAAAAGCACTCGATTATCTGAAACTCAACCTGCGTCAGTTCGATGTTTTTGCCGCTCTTGGTCAGTGTGCGTCGGCGCAGATTGAGGGTAAACTCGCCCAAATGTATCTCATCGGGTGCCTGCTGTGTTTTCGGCTTGCTGAGCATATCCACGCGGCGGCTCAGCGCATCAACCCGCGCAACCAGTTCAGATGGGCTGAACGGCTTGGTAACATAGTCATCGGCGCCTATCATGAGGCCGGTCACTTTGTCCATCTCCTGCGTGCGGGCAGTCAGCATTATGATGCCCATGGTGTCGGTACGGCGGCGCAGTTCCTTGCAGAGTTGCAGTCCGTCCATGCCCGGCATGGATATATCAAGCAGCGCGATGTGAAAGTCGCCGCCCGCCTCATCAAAGGCTTTCAGTCCGGCTTCGCCGCAGTTGGCCTCAACCGTCTCATATCCCGCGCGGTTAAGATTTATAACAACAAATTCGCGTATCGTATCCTCATCTTCAACAACCAAAACGCGTTTCATACCCATCCCCCTTGTCAAAGATTAAAATGTAAAGAACATGTTTCTGACATCTGACTCTGTCAGTTTGTATTCGGTGCCGGTGTCAACTATGCGGGCGGCATATACCTTGCCCTTGTTGCGCTCGAGCACCATTATCTCGTCCGACTTGACATCGGCAAATTCCGCCTCGCTGTAAACACGGGTGCGCAGCAACTCTGCACCGGTGGTTCCGGTAACCTGGTCCCACACGCGGTAACTGCGCATGTTGTTTGTACCGTCGACCACAACGGTGACATTGCTCTGCCATGCCGCAGAAAAGCGCACGGCGTAGTTGTGCTCAAAGCAAAAATCACCGACGCACACTTTGCCGAAGTGGGAGCCGTCATAGTGCATCCAAGTGTATAAGTACGCGGTATCAATTGATGCATTGGTCTGATAACCCTGCATGACCGAGGTGAAGGGTATCTCGATGAGTCCGTCGCCGTCAATATCTCTGCATGTAATAACCGAGTCACGCAAAGTCATCTGATTTTCTGTCGACAGTTCATCATAAAAGGGGTTGACCGGCACGCCGTTTTTGATAAATACAAGGTCGGTCACCATCGAAGTCACGCCCTTGTATGAGTCGATAAAAACTGCCGCAGTGCCGTCGGTCAGGCGTCCGGTGGTGATGCTTGCAAAGCCGCCGATGTTGCCGTCGAGCGGCGCCGTGCCCTTGAGTGTAAGCTGCCTGTCCAAAAAACTGTATAGTTTTGCATATGCCTTTTTATCAGCCGGCTTGTAATTGATGAGCAGCAGTTCGTCAAACCCGTTGCCCGATAGGTCGGTCAGCACAAATTCGTTGTACTCGTCATTTAGTATCTCGGTCAGCGACGATTTATTGACCGAATAGGCCACCAACTTGTTGACCGAGGCAGTGTATGTGCCGAAGCCTATCAGCAGTTCATTGATACCGTCGCCTGTCAAATCGGCTGTGGACACTCGGTCAATACTGCCCGCCTCGACAACTATATCGCAGGTCGATTTCCACTGCTCGCCGTCATATTTGAGCAAATTGACATGCACCGGCGCAACGCTCTCGTCCTCGGATACCCGAGTGTAAAAGGCCACCGCCTCGTCAATCGCGTCGCCGTCAAGGTCGGTTATGAGAAATGCAGAGGTATTCTCGCCGCCGGTCGGGTACTTCATGCGGATGTTACTGCCGGCGTATTTGGTCAGCGCCGACTGAATATAGTACATCTCACCCGATGCCTTGGGCGGCGAAATGAGGTTGGTCGGATCAGAGATAATATAGTTGCACGAAGAAAAACTGCACAGCACAAAAGAAAGGCAGAGTAAAACCGCCGCCAACCTGATTTTCATGCCGTGCGCCCCCTTTGTAAACGATACCTTTCGGCATCACATATTTGTATAATCTGTAATCCAAATTATTATAACATATTTTTTCTGTTTTGTATACTGTTTTTTTATTTGCCGCACCGTCAAAAAGGCACTTATTCCGTAACCAGCAATTTGTAAATTTGCCCCTTCGCGAAACCGCTGTCGGCAGCCGCTCGCGCGGCCGCTTTAGAGGCAGTCAGCCCCTCCTCAACATAACTTGCAGCCAGTTCGACCGCCTGCTCGACGGTCATCTCACCCTCGGATTTTTGGGCGCCTGCAACCACCAGCACATACTCGCCGCGCGGCTCGTTGGCTTCAAAATGCCGTACCGCCTCATCCAGTGTCATCAGCATGACCTGCTCATGCAGTTTGGTCAGTTCCTTAGCGACCGACACCTGACGCTCGCCGCCGAGCACTGCGGCCATGTCGCGCAAGGTGCGCATCAGTTTGTGGGGCGCCTCGTAAAAAACCATGGTACGCACTTCGCCCTTCAACTCGTTCAGGCGTGAGCGGCGCTCCGACTTATCGGCCGACAAAAAGCCCTCAAAGCAAAAGCGCGAACAATCCATTCCCGACAGTGCGACGGCTGTAATGACCGCGCTCGGCCCGGGGACAGAGCACACCGTCACACCGCTTGTGCGGCACAGCCTGACCAAATCCTCACCGGGGTCTGAGATGGCCGGCATACCCGCGTCGGTCACAATGGCGCAGTTCTCGCCCGCCGACAGCCGCGCCAAAATCCTCTCACCGCACTCGGCGCGATTGTGCTCGTGATAACTGACCATCGGTTTTTTAATTTCAAAGTGATTGAGCAGTTTGAGGGACACGCGCGTGTCCTCGGCGGCAATGAAATCGACCTTTTGCAGTGTCTCGACCGCACGCGGCGACATATCGCCCAAATTTCCTATCGGCGTGCCGACAATGTAAAGTGTACCGCTCATTTTGTTACCTCCATGCGGCCTTGAAGCCGCCGTAAATATCCAGCATTTCGGGTGAAAAATCGCCATTTTCCCCCTCAACATACAGGGGCGGCAGATTGACAAGCCCCGGTCGGCCGCCGCGCTTGCCTTCAATGAGTATCAGCATTGGCGCGGCGCCTGCGCGCTGGCACACCATGCGCAGTCTTTTGGGTTCGATGCCGGCAGTTCGCATGGAAACGACGAGGTCGCACAACCTGTCCGGCCGCTGGCACATACACAGCCGTCCGCCGAAATTAAGCAGTCCGGCGGCGCAATTGCAAACGTCATCGGTCGTGCAGTTGACCTCGTGGCGCGCCTGCCGCCGCTCATCATCGGGGCTCTGGGCGCCGTCATTGGCCGCCTTGTACGGCGGATTCATCGTGACCAGCGTAAAGGCGCCGCGCAACTCAGGACGGTCGGCGCACAGCCGGCGCAAATCGGCATTGATAATGTCAACCTGTCCCTCCAGCCCGTTGTGGCGGGCGGAGCGTGCGGCCATATCAGCGGCCGCCCCACTGATTTCGACGGCCGTAATGCCGCCGCTGTGTCCATTCGCACACCACAAAAAGGGTATGATGCCGCATCCGGTGCCAAGGTCGATGGCGCGGTCGCGCCCCTTAATCGACGCAAAATCGGCCAACAGGATGGCATCGGTGCCAAACCGGTGGGTCGGTGACACATATATTTCAACTCCGCCTCCGAGCGGCTGTAAATTGCCCATTCAAAACACTTCCTTACAAGAAAAAGAGCGGAGCGAAAAACCTCGCACCGCTCAATCGCGCAAATATATCAGGAATTAGTCCTTGACAATGGCGCCCATCGGGCAGCCGTCAGCGCAGGCGCCGCACTCAATGCATGTAGCAGCGTCGATTTCAAACTTGGCATCGCCCTCGGAAATAGCCGATACGGGGCAGCCGCCCTCGCAGGCGCCGCACTTGATGCACTCGTCGGTAATCTTGTAAGCCATAGCGTATTCTCCGTTTCTGCCGCTGTGCACGGCGTATATGTGTTTGACACCGCGGAGCACAGTTACCGCGGCCGATTGGGGTTTCCCCCTACTCAACAACAACTATTTTACCACATTATTCGATAATTTCAAGTACTAATTTATTTACCTTTATTATCATTCTCATTTTCGTGCCGGTTTTCGTTTGGTTTGGGAGCGCGGCCGCGCAGTACCTGCACCTCGCCGCAGTCATAAATGACGGGGGAATCGCCGTTTTCGGGTGCTACCTTGACCTTTTGTTTAAGTATGCTCGCGCTGATGACTGTGCCGTTGCCGTCGGGCGTTCTGACAAATGCGCCCTGACGCGGCGTGAGTTTGACCAGTTCATCATATACATTTTGCTCGTAGTTCAGACAGCACATGAGCCGTCCGCAACTGCCGCTTATCTTGACAGGGTTGAGGGACAATCCCTGTTCCTTGGCCATTTTGATGGAAACCGGCTGAAAATCTGACAAAAAGCGTGAACAGCAAAAGGGCTGTCCGCATATACCCAGACCGCCGAGCATCTTTGCCTCGTCGCGCACGCCAATCTGCCTCAATTCAATGCGCGTGTGGAAATTGGACGCCAAATCCTTGACCAAATCGCGGAAGTCGACGCGGCCGTCAGCGGTAAAATAGAACAGTATCTTACTGCCGTCAAATGCGTACTCGACATCGACCAATTTCATTTCGAGTTTGTGATGGGTAATGCGCTGTTCGCAGATGCAGAATGCGTCCTTTTCCTTCTTTTTGTTTTCCTCGTCGCGGCGCAAATCGTCGGCATCGGCCACGCGAATGAGTTCGCGCAGCGGCTTTACTACCGACTGGTCATCGACAAATTTGTTGGTGATGACCACCTCTCCCAATTCGGGGCCGCGTGCGGTGTCGACCACCACCTTTAGTCCGGCTGCCACCTTCTGTCCCTTGGGGTCAAAGTAGTACGCCTTGCCGGCGTCCTTAAATCTAACTGCTATAACCTCGGCCATATTGTCCTCCATAATCCTTAATTCATAAACCCACGGCGCGGCGCAAGTCGGCACAAAAATGGGTTGCCAACAGCCCCTCACCGATATTGCTCTCGCACTGGCTGATTGCCGTTTCGCACGCGCCGATGAGCCTGAACAGCCGCTCTCCGCCAAAGCGCATGCAGTCCGGCTGCTGCCCGTGAAAGTCGCGGTGCGCGCCCGACTTGACGGCCAGCGCCTCGCGCAGCATGTCGGCCATGTGCTCAATTACCTGCTGCGCCCGCTTGCGGTTGCCGGCAAAGGGAAGCAGTGCTTTGAGCAGTTCAAGTTCGCTGTCGGCGTCGACCAGCGATAAAATATTTGCCGCCATTTCGCGCAGTTGGTTGCCGCCGCCAAGCAATTCAAGCGCCGCACCGATGGTGCCGCACTGCTCCATGGCGTTCAACGCCTCTGCGCGCGTATACTGCGGGTACTCGGCGCAAATATAGTCGCACCCCTCCTCGGCGCTCGGCAGTGACAGACGAAATGCCACCGACCGCGAGAGAACGGTATCAATCAGTTGGTGCGGATACTCGGCAGTGAGTATAAAGTAGACCTGCTCCGGCGGCTCCTCAAGCACCTTGAGCAATGCGTTTTGCGCCGTTTCGTTCATCAGTTGCGCATCGGGAATTATGAACACGCGAGCCGCCGACTGGTTGGGCACGACAAACGCCAGTGCCCTAATTTCGCGCACCTGAGCGACCGTAATCTCGTTTTTCTCCGGCGTGACTACGGTGATATCAGGATTGTCGGTGCAACGGCAGGCGGCACACCGACCGCATGGCGCACTTTCATCCAAGCAGGCCAGTTGGCGTGCAATTGCCATCGCCAGCGTGCGCCGTCCGCTGCCGACCGGCCCGGACAGTATCAGGGCATGGGGCAAGCGGTGCTCATCTATCAAATTTTTCAGCGAGCCGATCAACTCGCCGTTGCCGACAAACTCAGTAAGTGTCACTCTGCTCACAGTTTTTCAAACCGCTCAACATCGGTGACAAAGACGGTAGCGCCGCCGACATTGACCTTGACGGGTATTGCAGGCGTATCGGTGCCCGACATCGGTACCGACATGACCTGCTCGCGGCGCGACGAACAATTGCGCAGAATGTCGATAACCCTATCGACATCTCCGTCATCAACGCCGATGAGAAATGTGGTATTACCCACCTTCAAGAAGCCGCCGGTGGTAGCCAACTTGGTAGCGATAAAGCCGTTCTTGGTCAGTTCGCGCGACACACGGCCGGCGTCGTCGCTGTTAACAACAGCAGTAATAAGTTTCATAGCAGTCGCCCCCATACATAAGTTCAGTGTATATTATACCACCTACACCGTGTCCATGTCAAATGCTCATTGCAATAGAAAAAATATTATATTTTTTTACTTGATAATCGGTTCGGTATGTATTATAATATTAGCAGTAAAGACAGCCGCTCGTGTAATCGGGCGTGCGAATGTGCGGGTCCTGTGCAACAGGTAACTGTGAACCATGTCAGGCGGGGAACCGAGCAGCATTAAGCGGATTCACCTGTGTGCCGCAGTCAACCTGCACCTTCGCATACCCGCGTACATGAACGGTTGCTGTTTTTTATTTACCGGAGGATGTGATAAGCAATGTATCAGGCACTCTACCGTAAATACCGACCGCAGACATTTTCCGATGTCGTCGGTCAGGAGCACATTGTACGCACTCTCAAAAACCAAATAACCGAGAACCGCCTCTCTCACGCCTATCTTTTCACCGGCTCGCGCGGAACGGGCAAGACATCGTGTGCCAAAATACTGGCAAAGGCGGTAAACTGCCTGTCCCCTGTCGACGGAGACCCGTGTAACGAGTGTGAAATCTGCCGCGGCATCAGCGACGATACGGTCATGGACATCACCGAGATTGACGCGGCATCGAATAACCGCGTTGACGACATACGCGAACTGCGCGAGAATACCGCCTTCACGCCGGTATCTGCCAAGTACCGCGTCTACATAATCGACGAGGTGCACATGCTTTCGGGCGCGGCCTTTAACGCCCTGCTCAAAACTTTGGAGGAGCCGCCGCAGCATGTCATCTTCATCCTCGCCACAACCGAGGTGCACAAACTGCCGGCCACCATTCTGTCACGCTGTCAGCGATTTGATTTTCACCGTATTGCGCCCGACGACATTGCCGACCGGCTCATGCTGGTGGCAGACAAGGAGCATTTTTTGCTCGAGCGCGAGGCGGCTGTACTGATATCCAAGTTGTCCGACGGCGCCATGCGCGACGCCTATTCTCTGCTGGATGTATGCGCCGCCGCAACCGACAGCATCACCGAGCAGACGGTGCTCGACTGCGCCGGGCTCTCGGGGCGTGAGCATCTTACCGCCCTGGCACAGAACATTGCAGACGGCGACTGCACCGCCGCGCTTGATACAATAGGCCGGCTTTACACCCTATCAAAAGATATGCAGCGTCTGTGCTACGAGATGATTGGCCATATGAGAAATGTTATGCTGATGAAAACGGTGCATAAACCTGAGCGGCTGATAGTATGTCCGCAGGCTGAGTTGGACGCTCTGCGCGGCGTAGCCGATAAACTGAATATGTCAACGGTACTGCACGCCATTGACCTGTTTGAAGAAGCATACGCCAAGATGAACCGCGGTGCCGACCGTCGCACCTCACTCGAAACGGTATTCATCAGGCTGTGCAATCCGTCACTTGATACATCGACCGAGGCGCTGCTACGCCGTATTGAGGCTCTTGAGTCGGGAGCGGCACTCTCCCCTACCGCGTCTGTCACGCCGCCCGCCCATCAGCCGACTGCAAAGGCTGCCGATGCCCCCGCACCCGACAACGCGCCGCAGGCTGTCCCACCGGTGCCGCCGGAGAACACTGCTGTGCAGCAGCCGGCGCCGCCCGCTCCCCCTGTCCCCGATAGCGGCAGTGCGGTTCCCTTTGACCGCTGGGCCGATGTGCTCGACCTGCTTTCAAAGTCGGACGCCATGCTTCGCGCCGTGCTGACCGGGTCGGAGGCGTACATCTGCGACGGCAAGATGCTCATTGATGTCAAGAACGCCGCCTTCCGCGATATGGTCAACAACGACCAACGCAAGCGCGCCGCACTCAAGGCGGCCATCGCGCAGGTCACCGGTCATGCTTATGCCATCGGGCCGTACAATGCGCAGTCCACAGCGGCGGTTGACCCGCTCGATGAACTTATCGGCATCGCACGGCAAAACGGATTTGACAACTAAACCGAAAGGATTTGAAAGATATGAAAGCAAGATTACCGCAAGGCGTCGGCGGAGGCCCCGGCAACATGAACGCCATGATTAAGCAAGCGCAAAAGATGCAGCAGGACATGCAGGCTTTGCAGGCCGAATTGGATGAGCGCGAGTACACCGCAACATCGGGCGGCGGCATGGTCGAAGCCCGTGTCAACGGCAAGCATGAGGTGCTTGGGCTGAAAATCGACCCGCAGGTCATCGACCCCGACGACGCCGAGATGCTTGAGGATATGGTGGCCGCCGCCGTTAACGCAGCGCTGGCCGAAGCGGCACAGAACGCCGAGCAGGAGATGGGTGCCATCACCGGCGGCATGAATATTCCGGGGATGTTCTGATGGCTTACACAATCCCCGCCCTTGCCAAATTGGCCGAGCAATTTGAGCGCATGCCCGGCATCGGCCGTAAATCGGCGCAGAGGATGGCCTTTCATGTGCTCAGCCTCAGCGACAGTGAAGCGGCTGAATTTGCCAACGCCATAACCGAGGCCAAGCGCAATATACACTGCTGTCCGGTGTGCCAAAATCTGACCGACGGCCAACTCTGCCCCATATGTCAGAATCCGGCTCGCGACAAATCGGTCATCTGCGTTGTCGAGGACGCGCAGGATGTCATTGCATTTGAGCGCACGCGCGAGTTCGACGGGCTGTACCATGTGCTTCACGGCGTCATTTCTCCCCTCGACGGCATCGGCCCCGAACAACTGCGCATCAAAGAACTCATCGCGCGGCTGGCCGACGGCACGGTAAACGAGGTCATCATGGCCACCAACCCAACCGTCGACGGCGAGGCGACTGCCGCCTACATTTCGCGCATACTCAAGCCCATCGGCGTCAAGGTAACTCGGCTGGCCTACGGCATACCCGTGGGCGGCAGTCTGGAATACGCCGACGAGGTCACACTGTCACGCGCGCTCGACGGCCGCAGTGAAATATAGCATCACTAATAAAAAGTAAAAAAGACTCGGGCAATATCTGTTTACTGCCCGAGTCTTTCCTTATTACGCTTTATTTGGTCAAAAATTCCTTGACCAGCAGTTGCAGTATCTCGTCGCGGTCGAGGCGGCGGATGAGGGTGCGTGCGTTTTGGTTGGTGGTAATGTATGTCGGGTCCTCCGATAAGATGTAACCGACAATCTGATTTATCGGGTTGTAGCCCTTTTCCTTGAGGGCATTATACACCGTGGTCAGTATCATTCGTATCTCGCGCTCGCGCTCATCGCCAACTGAAAAAGTCATAGTTTTGTCATTCATAAAACAGCCCTCCTGCTCTTAACTATTATGTTACAACATTTCGATTGGATATTCAAGGATTTTTCGCATTAACTTTAAAATTGGCCGTGCAGTACAACTCCGGCGTCGGTCAGGCGGCGCTGCAGGTCATCCATATCAATGTCACAGAAGTCGTCACATACGGCCGCGGCAACACCGGCGGCCTGACCGGTGACAGCGCAGGTCGGTATGACGCGTGTCACCTCTGCCATCGGCTCGGTGACCGATATACAGCGGCCGGCGGTTATCAGATTGCGCACCTTTGCGCCGTGCAAAGTGCCAAACGGAATTTCAAACACCGGGCCGCGTCGGCGCCAGTCGCCCACCATACCAATGCTGTCGTCAAAGTGCTTGTGATCCTCGGCAATGTCCTGAACATAACAGCCGACCAGCCGGCGAGTGGTGCGAAGTTGCGGAATGGTCGGCAAAGTCGCCGGCACGACACCACTGTCCGACTTGCGTTTCTCAAGCACATCGCGCAAAATATTGGCGTGTGCCAGCAATATCATCTCGCTGTTTTCCTTTGCGTCAACGCCGCTGAATATGCGGTCGCTCAGCCGCTCAACAGCGTGAGCGTTTTCGGCCTCGCCGGTGGAATCGATGGCACCCAGCGGTCGCAACTCGACGCCCGACTTTGATGCACAGTAGTACCAACTGGCCAAAATGTTGCCGCTCTCGAAAAGGGCGGTTTTCTCACCCGACAGTTTGCACACATCGGCGTCGCCCGTCGCATCAACGAAACTGCGGGCGGCATAGGCACCGCGGCCGCTTTTGTTCTCGACAATTACATGGGTGATTTTGCCGTCGGCCATACTCACACCGCACGCGACGGTGCCATAGAGTATCTCAACGCCGGCGTCGACCAGCAACTGCTCCATCGCAATGGCGCAAAGGTGAGGATTGTACCTCACTTCGAATCGTGTTTTACGGCGCTCCTCAATCGAGCCGTTCTCATCCAGCCAGCACTGCGGCGCCGCCTCGGCACCGTACTTTATCGACAGCCGGCTCAACTCCTCGCCTATGCCGTGAACGATTTGGTTACCGCAGCCGTCGCAGAGCGGCAAATATATTGTAATCAGCCCCAGAGTGCCCAATCCGCCGAGCATGTACTCGCGCTCGGTCAGCAGTACGCGCGCACCGCTTCTCGCGGCTGCAAGGGCGGCCGCTACACCGGCAAATCCGCCGCCGACCACCATTACATCATAGTTGCCGACCACCGGGGTCAAATGTTCTCTCTCGGTTATAAAGTTCACGAAATCACACCCTTCGGTCTTAATTTTATCACGAGGTGCTGTGTAAATCAAGCACCGCTTTACGGCTGTGACAACAGTTTTTTTAATTATTCACATATTATTAACTTTTTTGTCAACACACAGCAACCACATCTCTGCCAAACGGTTGTAAAATAAACGCGTAAAGGGGTAAAACCCGTTACACTTTTCATATTTTCTCCCTCTTACTTGGGCGGATAGTGATAACTCACTGTCCGCCCAAACCCATTTTAAAAAGATTTTTAAAAAGCAATATTACCCTGTCCGTCATAGACCTTTAGACTGACGAAAACGCAAAAAGCGGTTAGCCAAAAGCCAACCGCCCTTTTGGGGAGATTTTAAGTGATGAATTTGGGAGATTTGCTCAGGGCAGAGAACCATCCCCTGTCTCTACGCTCGTCCGAGATATTTCGCTATTTTGTATATCGA
>JAQXHB010000077.1 GCA_029007015.1 Bacillota bacterium
AAAACTTTTGGAAAGAACTGACGGAAAGAACAACAAAATATTCAATTTTCGAACCGAAGAAAACTCCTGATTTTACGGGCTTTTTAAGCGGAGCAAACAGCCAACTCTTCAAAAAATTTCGAGTGCTGCACCTTCGACCACTCGGACAACTCTCCGTGTATGTTATTCCGCATTTCTTCCAAAAACTTTTGGAAAGAACTGACGGAAAGAACAACAAAATATTCAATTTTCGAACCGGAGAAAACCCTGAATTTACGGGCTTTTTAAGCGGAGCAAACAGCCAACTCTACAAAAAATTTCGAGTGCGCCCCGTTATGACCACTTCGATACGTCTCCATATTATAACAGGATGATGCGCCGTGAAACGGCACGACCATCTGTTTACCGAGTTATTATAATACAACAGATATTGTTTGTCAAGCAAATTTCATGCGAAAAAACAAAATAAGTGCTTGCAATACCGAGCGAGTAGAGTTACAATAATTTGGTAGAAAGTCTGAAAGGATTGTTTTAAATGGATAAGATTATTGTTGAAACCTCTGCACGCCACATCCATGTTAACCGCGAGGTGCTGGATATCCTTTTCGGTGAGGGTTACGAACTGACCCCCAAGAAAGATTTGTCACAGCCCGGTCAGTACGCTTGCGAAGAGAGAGTTACTGTTGTCGGTGCCAAAAAGGAACTGGCCGGTGTTACTATTCTCGGCCCCATTCGCCCTGAGACGCAGGTTGAACTTTCGCTGACAGACGCTCGCTCCATCGGCGTCACTGCTCCCATTCGTGAGTCGGGCGACATTGCCGGCAGCGGCGCATGCAAACTGATTGGGCCCAAGGGTGAGGTTGAACTCAGCGAGGGCGTCATCGCCGCAAAGCGCCACATACATATGACCACCGCCGATGCCGCTAAATTCGGCGTCGAGGACAAGCAGATTGTCAGCGTCAAGGTGGACACAAACGGCCGCGCGCTGATTTTTGGCGATGTTGTTGTACGCGTCAGCGACAAGTACGCACTGGCAATGCACATCGACACAGATGAGTCCAATGCCGGCTGCGTTGCTCCCGGTACCATGGGCGAAATTATAAAGTAAATTATTCACCAAAGCACAAACCGGCAGACCGATTGTCTGCCGGTTTGTTTATTGTATAACGAACAGGTCGGGGTGCATGGCCGCCGCCATGATTTCGACCCCACTCACCATTCTTTCGCCCATACTGCCGAGGATGCTGTGGGGCAACTCGGTAACATTGCCGCCGACAACTGCGCTGAGCGACGCAAAGGCGCTGTCATTCATGATGCGCTCACATTCGGATTTGGGTGCAAAGATGTACTCGGGATTAGCGGCGATGATAGTGCTGTCATCGACCGAGACCGATTTTGCCGCATTTTTGCCGCCGGCAAAGTCGAGCATGTCTGCCCATAAGGTGCCGTCGGCGGCTGCCGTTCCGCATTCGGTCAGCAAAAGCACCGTCGGGCGCTTGGAAATTTGGCTTTTTATCGAACTGAGTCTGGCCGAGATGCGGCCGAAAGTGTACTGTGCGTTCATGCGTCCGGTTATGGCACCGCTCATTATTTGCGCCACTGTTGTGTAGGTTTGCTCAAGTTGCTCAAAATCGGTCGGCAATTGCACAACGGCAACCGCTATTCCGGCGTCGGTGAGTGTCTGCATATCTTCGCCCGAAATAGCACCGGTGCACAAAACGACCTCGGCACCGCTCTGTATTATCCCGTCGGTGTTCGGCATCACCGAACTGCCGAAGGTGGGCAGTTCGCGGTCGGTCACGCATAGGTCGGAAACGCCGCACAGTTGAGCGTCCGAGCCGAGAGCGCACACGATATCGGTAAGGGCGGGTGAGAGGGATATCACCTTTTGCGGACAGTTGCTAATGACGGTGTCGCAAATGGCGAGGGGATAGTCGGTCTCTGATGTGTTTTGCACCTCTGAACGGGCGCATGAACACAGCAGTAACAGCGCCGACATCGCCACGCACATGACGGCTTTAAATTTTGTTGTAAATGGCAATAACACTGTGACGGTTGCCCTCCTTATCGACGCCGGAGAGACGCACGCCGTTGCCGCTCATTAGCTCGCCGGCGCGCAGTGACTGCAGGGTGCAGCGGAAGGTTTCGGTGCCGTTTGAGACAATGACGGCCTCATCACCGACTATATTTACAGCGCCGCCGTGGCCGAGCACCTTTTCGCCATTCTCATCAACCGCTGAAACGGTTGAAAATGACTTGCCGCCGATTTTCTTTATCAAGTTTATGCTGTCGGCGTCACATTTTCCCTTTCGTTTAAAAATCATCATATCTCACTCCTCGTCGGCAATATCCGTGTCGGCGTCAGACTGTTCAGCGGCCGCTTGCTTGCGCTGCTTGTGGCGCAGTGAACGCTTGAGTTTGCGTTTTTCCGGTGTTTCGACATAGTTGCGTATGTAATCCGACCACTCCTGCTCGGTCATGATGGCGTCGGTGTTCGGGCGCGAGCGGTAGATGTTGTCGATGATGCTGTTGTACCGCTTGACGATGCGGCGGCGGTCGGTTATGACTGTGATAAACATATACAGCGTCGTGCCGAGCAGTACCGTAATCGGCAGCAGATGCACGAAAAATAGCCGATTAAAGTCGGTAAACAGACCCAGTTCGCCGCACATGTGTATCAGCATGGGTATGCCCGATATCCAACAGGCGGCGGCACCGAAAAGGTGCTTTTTGAACCACATCAGCACAATGCCGGCCGCCAAAAACGCCATACACCCGACAGTAAGGCGCAGTGACGATTTGACAGCGCCTATGCCTATACCGTTTGGCATGTCGGTTATTTTTAGCCAGCAGCCGAGGGCGTATACCATAAAAATCAGCAGGTTGAAAAAGGCTGTGATGAAGGCGAAAATGCGGCATATTTTAAAAATAAGGCCGCGTTCACGGCTCCAGCGCCGATGCTGGGCGGCATATTCATCTTCGATGAGTTGACGGGCGCGTTGCATGAGCAGTTGGTGATTGCTGTCTGACAGTTGACTGTGCATAACTTAAAACTTCCTCTCGATTGGAACTAAAGACTAAATTCGTCCGGTGAGTGCTCGCTCGGTTTCGGCGCGGCCATCGGCTCGCGCTTGAGCGGGTCATACCGAAACGAGCGGCAACAGTAATCCGGTTCGACCACGCCGCGGCGGGCACACAGCACACTGCGGCCGTCGGGCGACCGACGCCCGCGCAGGCAAATTGCGCATTTATCAGAGTAACTTTTTTCTTTCAAGCAAATCATTCCCGTCGTTTTTTATCATTATATCAAATTTCACTGCGCAATGTAAAGCCCTTTCGCCTAAATGTGCAATAAAACAGAGTTACGCCGCCGAACAGCATCATTGCACACGAGGCTTGCGGCGAAAATGACCAGGCGTATGACGATGTCGCCGTGCCGGTCGAAACGGCCAACACGCTCTCTCGCAGAAGGGGCATAGCGGCACTGCAAAGCAGGAATGACAGCGCGCCGTGGCAAATGCGGCAGATTAACATTCGCGGCAGTGAAATGAGCCCGCGCGTGACGGTGAGCACCTGACAGATGACCGACAGACCGCCGAAACCGAGCAGAGCCGACACAATCGGCATGCCCAGCGGCGCCAGCGCGATACAGCCGTTTGTCACCTCCAGCGCGGCGGTAAAGTAGCACGCGCGGCTGCCGATAAGTTCGGTTGCGATGGCCGATATGCACGAAAAGAGCACGACTGTGCCGCATATGTTCAGCATGGCCGTGCATGCGTCGCAGACCGAGGTGACAAAGGCGTCTGCCATGCCGATATTCACATTTTGCCGCCGTGTGCGCGCCGCCGGCATCGGCTCAAAAAGGGCAAGCGCGGCGCCGATAATGAGCGATGCGGCAATATGCACCGCATAGAGCAGTGCACCGGCGCGTGTTGAGCCGAACAGTCCCTTTCCCACAACCAGTATTATCATCGCAGGGCCGGCATTGACTGAGTAGGCCAGCATGCGCTCGGCGGCGTCGCGCCCGATGTCGCCGCTGTCATATAGGCGGCGTACCATCGTCCCGCCGACCGGGTAGCCCGATATAAATGACAAAATTATGCACACGCATGCCTTATCGGGCAGTCGCAGCAGACGGCCAAACATGTGGCCTATTAGTGGGGAGAGGGCGTCTGCGGCGCCGCTGAGCAGCAGAAAACCCGCCATAACGGTAAGCGGAAAGAGAGAGGGAATTATGACCTCACCGCATATGGTAAGTCCCTTTGCGGCACCGCCCGAAGCGGCGTCTGGCATAAGAATAATCGCGGTGATAAAGGCTGCCGCCGCCGCGAAAACAGCAAATAACGATACTTTTTTCATAAAAATTGTTCACCGAAACAGTTTATGCTTCGGGCGGCATTTTTATGGCACTCGGCTCATATTTTAGTGTAGCAATGCAATTGTTTTAAGGGGGTGCCGTCGTGTCCAAGAAGGTTAGACAGGCAAAGCGGGCAGTAAAACTGATAGGTCAGTCGATGGATGTGAGTGCCGGTGCTCTCTCAAAGCAGGCGCACATTGACTTGCAGGGCAACAGAGAGGCGCTTGTCGACGGCTGCCGAGGGGTGCTTGAGTACACCGACAGTGCGATAAAAATAAATGTCGGTTCAGGCCATGTCAGGTTTTGCGGCAACGGACTTGAACTTCGCAGTCTGGCAGGTGACCAGGCGGTGGTGAGCGGGCATATCAAAACCATTGAGTTTGTGTGAGGTGACATTCGGTGCTGTTCGTAATGCTCGTGCGTTATCTGCGCGGATTTGTGCGTGTGCGGGTCAGAGGCATGTTTGTGGAGCGGTTTATCAATGTTTGTTCCTCGCGCGGTGTGCCGATTTGGAACATCAGTCGGTGCGGCAGTGACTTGGAATGTACCATGTTTGCATCGCACTTCAGGCGCATTCACTCTTTTCGCCGCTCGTGTGGCGTGAGTGTGCACATAAAGTACAAGCGCGGCATGCCGTTTGTCATGCGCAGGTTCAGACGCCGCTACGGCATGATGGCAGGCGCCGCTCTGGCGGTGCTGATACTGGCGGCAATGCCGCAGTTTGCGTGGAATATAAGTGTAAACGGAAACAACCGTGTTGACAGCCAACGCATTTTGACCGCGCTTGAGAGCATCGGCGTCAGGGTAGGATGCCCACTCAGCGCCATAGACTGCGACAATATGCGGCAGGAACTGATACTGGCGGTGCCCGAACTGTCGTGGGCGGCGATAAATATTGAGGGCACTTTTGTCGAAGTTGATGTGCGCGAGGCACTCGACCCCGGCGAAGTGCACGACACCGACTACTGCAATGTTGCGGCGCGATGCGACGGATTGGTGGTCAGTATTCAGGTTTGGGGCGGCGAGGCGGTTGTCAAAGCAGGCGATGCCGTTTGCAAGGGTGACACGCTGGTGATGGGCACGCGTGAGTATTCAAACGGCTACACCGAGTTTTCGCACGCCTCGGCATCAGTCATTGCCGAAACCGAGCGGCAACTGACCGTAGAGGTGCCGATGCGTAAAACGGAGCGTCTGCGCACCGGCAAAACACAGAAAAAGAGGGTCCTTCGTCTGTTTTGGCTTGATGTGCCGCTATATCTCGGCAGTACGCAGTATGACTGCGACCGCGAGGCGTGCTACATTCCGCTCAAAATCGGCGGTGTTGAACTGCCTATCGGTATAAGCGAAGCGGTCATGTATGAAACAAAAACAGTGCCGATTGCATATTCGGCGGCCGAGGCCGAACAACTGGCAAGACAGCATCTGGAAGCCGACGAGAAAAGACAACTCCCCGGTGCCGAAATTCTAAAACGGGACATCAAAATATCGCTGTCAAACGATACTGTAAAACTCACGGCCGATTACATTTGCCGCGAGGATATTGCCGAGAGTGTAAAACTGCAGTTAGACGAGCAATGATTTGATAAATTTTGTAAATTTTATGCTTTTATTATCATCTTTGTTGTGGTACAATAATGTAAATAACTATGTACCTCGTCGGGGATGATAACATATGAGCGAACAAATTATAGATATCGAGCGGCTTGAACAGGCGGTCAACCTGTTCGGCAGTTTTGATGAGAATATTAAACTGATTGAGTCACAGTATTCTGTGAGCGTTGCACTGCGCGGAAGCGAGATAAAGGTTATCGGTGACCCCGAGCAGGTCATGAAAGCGGCTTCGGCTATCAGGGCTCTGCTGACCCTCGCCGCAAAGGGCGAGTCGATTAACGAGCAAAATGTCAGATATGCAATGACGCTGGTCGATGAGGGCAACGGGGATAAACTGGCCGAATTGGCCGACAACGACTGTATTTGCATAACTACACGCGGACGCCCGGTTAAACCCAAAACTCTCGGGCAGAAAAAATATGTCGAGTCGATACGCAATAACACGGTGGTCATCGGTGTCGGCCCTGCCGGCACGGGCAAGACATATCTGGCCGTCGCGCTGGCGGTGGCCGCCTTTCGTGACCACACGGTAAACCGCATCATCATAACCCGCCCCGCGGTTGAGGCGGGCGAGAAACTGGGCTTTTTGCCGGGCGATTTACAGCAAAAGGTTGACCCTTATCTGCGCCCGCTGTATGACGCGCTGTTTGATATGCTCGGTGCCGAGAATTTTCAGCGCTGTCAGGAGCGCGGCACTATCGAGGTTGCGCCGCTGGCTTACATGCGCGGACGCACCCTTGAGGACAGTTTTATCATACTTGATGAGGCGCAGAACACCACCCCGGAGCAGATGAAGATGTTTCTGACGCGCCTCGGTTTCGGCTCTAAAATGGTTGTGACCGGCGATGCAACTCAAATCGACCTCGGTGACGGCAAAAAGAGCGGACTCATCGAGTGCATGCAGGTGCTTAAGAATGTTGATGATGTTGACATTGTCAAATTCAGTGAGAGGGATGTTGTGCGTCATCAACTGGTACAGAGGATAGTAAAAGCATACGAGAAGTATGAGGAAAATAGGAGAAACAGACACAATGGCAGGTAAAATAAAGGTATCAATATCCAATAAACAGAAAAAGGTGGCTCTGCCGACGGGCATGCGGCTGCTCATTCGCCGCTGCTGCAATGCGGTGCTGACCGAACAGCATTTTGACGGTGACGCAGAGGTTAGCGTAACCTTGGTCGACGACGAGGCTATAAGGAAACTCAATCACATTCACCGCAGCATTGACCGCGCGACCGATGTTTTGTCATTTCCTCTCGGTGAGAGCGGAGAGTACGACATCAACCTTGACACCGGGCGCAAGCAACTGGGAGATATTGTCATCTCGGTTGAGCGAGCGCTCAGTCAGTCGCAGGAGTACGGTCACTCATTTAAGCGCGAGATGGGCTACTTGACGGTACACTCGATGCTCCACTTGCTGGGATATGACCATGTCGCAGGCGGCGCAGAGGCCATCGATATGCGCAACCACGAGGAAACGGTCATGGCCATGGTCGATTTGCCGCGATAGGAGTATAAAGTATGAATGACAGTATGAGCACAGCGTTTATCGCCATTGTCGGCCGGCCGAATGTCGGCAAATCATCCATAATGAACCGGATTTTGGGCACCAAGGTGGCTATAGTATCGGACAAGCCGCAGACAACACGCACGCGCATCATGGGCATTTGCAACCGTGGTGATGAGCAACTTGTCTTTATCGACACGCCCGGTTTGCATCGCCCTCACAATAAACTCGGTGAGCAGATGGTAAAGGCAGTCGGAGACTCGGTGGGTGATGTGGACGCAGGATTGCTGGTCATCGACGCCACGGCCGTTGCCGCCGACAATACTCCGGCTCCGGCCGAGAGGGAGTTGGCCGAGCGATTCGGTCAACTGCACTTGCCGGCTGTGCTGGCGATAAATAAAATCGACCTTGTGCGCGACCGCGAGCGTCTGCTTGCCATCATTGCAGAATACTCAAAGTTGTATGACTTCTCGGCTGTAGTGCCGATATCGGCCAAAACGGGCGACGGAGTCGACAGTCTGCTCGGTGAGTTGTCGCACTTTGCCGAGGAGGGGCCGCACTACTTTGACGATACGGCGCTGACCGACCAGTCGGAGCGGGTTATCGCCGCCGAAATGATCAGAGAGAAGATGCTCCGCCTGCTTGATAAAGAGGTGCCGCACGGCGTTGCGGTGTCGATAGAGAAATTTAAAGACCGCCAGACATCGTCCGGCGAGGATATAATCGACATAGAGGCAATTATTTACTGCGAATCAGACAACCACAAGGGCATCATCATTGGCAAGGGCGGCGCGATGCTGAAAAATATTTCCACGCGTGCGCGCCGTGATATGGAGAGATTTTTTGACTGTAAGGTTAATCTTACTTGCTGGGTCAAGGTCAAAGAGGACTGGCGCAATCGCGCGGGACTTATACACACCTTCGGATTGGACTGATTTACCTGACATACCCGACTGAATAGAAGGCACACTTTAAACAGAGGTGTGTAATATGTCAGACGAAGCATGGATGAAATTTACTGCCACCGGTTCGGTGCAGGATTACCTGAACTACTGTAACGCAAAAGACGGGGAGGAAGAAAGTATTGCGGCTGAATACAGACGGGCTGATAATAAAGGAGCAGGCGGTGGGCGAGAGTGACAAACTGGTCACGGTGCTAACGGCCGACCTCGGTGTCATCAGAGCGTTTGTCAAGCGCGGCCGGAGTATAAAGAGCCGTATGGGTGCTTCAACCGGCCTGCTCTGCTACTCGCACCTGACCGTTTTTAATAACAAAGGTACATATTATATCGATGAGGCAACTGCGGCAGAGGTTTTTTTCGGCCTGCGCAGTGATATTGCACGCACGGCGCTGGCACAGTATTTTTGCGATGTTTGCATGCACATCGGCGTTGAGGAGTCATCAACGCCCGAGGTACTGCGGCTGATGCTCAACTGCCTGTATTTTCTTGCCGATGGCAAGAGGACGCCCGAGCAGATTAAGCCGGTGCTGGAACTCAGGCTGATGGCCTACAGCGGCTTTTCGCCCGACTTGACCGCTTGCTGTGAATGCGGCGCAACCGACGGCGATATGCTGTTTGATGTGCGCGGCGGCGTGCTCATTTGCGGCGGTTGCTGCGGCGGCAATACTGTCGGCCGAATGAGAATTTCCGCCGGTGTTGCGGCGGCCATGCGGCACATTGCCTACTGCGATTTTTCAAAGCTTTTTTCCTTTACACTGTCTGATGAGGGGCTTAAAAGGCTGGGCGAAGTGACCGAACAGTATCTGGCTGTGCAGACCGACCGCCGGTTCAAAACATTGGATTTTTACAAAAGCCTGTTATAGGAGCAGATTATGTACGATATTAACAAACACATGCGTGTGCTTGAACTGAATAAGGTGCTTGAAATGCTGGCGGCGCACACCTGTACCGCCGATGGCGCCGAGCAAGCACGGCAAATTGTGCCGACCGGCGACGAGTGGGAGGTTAATGAACTTCTGCGCGAAACATACGATGCGCACAGCCTTCACGCGAGATATACTTCGCCGTCGTTTGGCGCCATGCATAACATAAAGGGCTCGCTCACCAGAGCGGCGGCCGGTGCATCTCTGTCGACCGTCGAACTGCTCGATGTGGCCGAGGCACTGCGCGTAATGCGCGGACTTTGCGAGTACCGCGAGCGGGCGGGCGCTGACGCCGCGGCTATTGACAAGTATTTTGACCGCATCACGCCCAACAAATATATTGAGGACAAAATTACCGCCGCGATAATCTCGCGCGACGAGATAAGCGACCGCGCATCATCAGCGCTGGCCGAAATCAGGCGCAAAAAGCGGTCGGCCGAGGCATCGGTGCGCGAGCGGCTGGATAGAATTATACGCTCGGCCGATTACCAGAAATATCTGCAGGACGCGGTCATCACCATGCGCGGCGGACGGTTTGTCATACCTGTCAAGACTGAGTGCCGCGCCAATGTGCCGGGTTTGGTGCACGACACATCGTCATCGGGCGCGACGGTGTTTATCGAGCCGACGGCGGTGGTCGAGGCAAACAACGACATTAAGGTGCTCGAATCAAAAGAAAGCGACGAGATAGCGCGCATACTGGCAGAACTGTCGGTCGAGGTTGGCTCATTTTCGGAGCCTATAGCGTCGTCGTACGATGCGGCGGTCGTGCTGGATGTAATATTTGCAAAGGCAAAACTGGCATACGAAATGAAGGCGTCACTGCCGCAAGTCGGTGCTGACGGCGTGATAAATCTTCTGCGGGCCAGACACCCATTGCTGGATAAACAGACGGTGGTGCCCATTGATGTGTCGCTCGGCGGCGGTTTCGATACTCTCATTATCACCGGCCCAAATACCGGCGGCAAGACGGTTACCCTCAAACTCATCGGCTTGCTCACACTCATGGCCGAATGCGGCCTTATGCTGCCCGTTGCCGACGGCAGCCGAGTGTCGGTATTTGACCGTGTTATGGCCGATATCGGTGACGAGCAAAGCATCGAGCAGTCGCTGTCGACATTTTCGTCGCATATAACCAATTTGGTTGACATAATATCTGACGCAGACGAGCACAGTTTGGTGCTGGTGGACGAATTGGGCGCCGGCACTGACCCTGTCGAGGGTGCGGCGCTGGCAACGGCAATAATCGAGCGACTGCGTCAAAGCGGCTGCCGTATTGCCGCCACCACGCACTATGCCGAACTTAAGGCGTTTGCGCTGGATACAGCGGGTGTGGAAAATGCTTGCTGTGAGTTTGATATTGAGACACTGCGGCCGACATACCGATTGTTAATAGGTGTGCCGGGCCGTTCAAATGCTTTTGCCATTTCGAGCCGGCTTGGCATTGAAAGTGATGTTGTAAGG
Source organism: Bacillota bacterium (assembly GCA_029007015.1). GTDB lineage: Bacteria > Bacillota > Clostridia > Oscillospirales > Acutalibacteraceae > SUG1189. Next base: position 10,805 of record JAQXHB010000077.1, read on the forward strand.
CGCGCCGAGCAACTTGTTTCAGATGACAGCGCCCGGTTTGAACGGGTGGTTGTGTCGCTAGAGCAGGCACGGCATGAAGCCGAGCGTGAGAGCGGCGAGGCGGCACGGCTCCGTGAGCAACTGAGCGAACAGTCACAGTCGGTCAGCCGCCGTCTGGAGGAAGCTGAACGCCGGTGCGAAGAAATGCTCGAAAAGGCGCGTGCCGATGCGGCGCGCATAACCGAGCGTGCCGGCGTTAACGCCAATAGGTTGATAGGCGAGATAGAGCAGTTACACCGCGAGGCCAAAAATTCGTCCAACCGCTCCGATTTGCTCCGCCAGGCCAAAGAGGCTCTGCGCAAGGCCGATAAAAAAGCGAGTGAGGGCGTGTCTGACGGTGAACAGATTAGGTATGCTCAGCCGCGTCCGCTGCGTGCGGGTGACCGAGTGATGTCTCCCGACCTCGGCGGCGAGTGCACAGTGCTTTCACCGCCCGACAGTTCCGGCCGCGTTCAGGTGCAAATGGGCGCCGTTAAGTCAAAGGTGTCGGCCGACCGGCTTAAACTACTTGAGGATAAACCAAAGAAAAAGTCGCAAACGCGCCTGACGCGCAATGTTGTCTCAAACGCTGAACGGTCGGTCAGCCGCGAACTTGATTTGCGCGGCAAGACGGTCGACGAGGCGCTGGCAGAACTGGATATGTTCATCGACGGCGCCGTGCTGGGCGGTGTTGATGTTATCACCATAATTCACGGCAAAGGCACCGGCGCGCTTCGTACCGCCGTGCAAAATGAACTTCGCTCGCACAAATCGGTGCGCACCTACCGACTGGGTACATTCGGTGAGGGCGAGAGCGGTGTGACAATTGCACAACTGAAGTAATCGTGCGGTAGGTTTGTTTTGCACCGCATTATCGTCAACAGGCAGGCCGTTTACGGGTTGTGCCGGCCGACCAAAATGACCGGTTCAGTTACAATTTTGGCAATTGCATACGGTCGGTAAAACTAACTGAAAGAGATAAAATGGAATGCGTGTTCGAGATTAAAATATAATTGCAACCGGTTGACATATTTGCCCGATGGGTATATTATATGTATAAGAATATTATGAAAGTGAAGTAATCACCATGCAAGATTGTAACGCTATTTACAGACAGTGGCTTCAGAGCGTCAGCGATGGGGCATTGCTTGATGAACTTAAATCTATCGAAGGCGACCAAGAGGCCATAACCGACCGTTTCTACCGCGAACTTGAGTTCGGTACTGGCGGTCTGCGCGGCGTCATCGGCGCCGGCACCAACCGCATGAATGTTTACACCGTCAGAAAGGCGACGCAGGGTCTTGCGAATTACCTGATTCAGACCGG
>JAQXHB010000078.1 GCA_029007015.1 Bacillota bacterium
CAGTCGATACGACCAGCCACAAATACGGCATCGGCAACAGCACCGGTGCTGTTCCCATCATGATAAGGCCGCCCGCCGCAAAAGCATGGGCAGACAGGACACTTTTGCGGTAGCCGAACCTGTCGACAAACTTCATCGACAGCAAATCAACGAACATCTGGGTAAGCGTATTGACTATGACCAGCGCACTAATCAGTGAGTAACTGATGCCGAAACTGTCCTGAAAAGTGACAAACAGTATTGGCGCCAAATTGCATACAATGGCCTGCACAATGTAGCCGGTGTAGCAAGCACGGCGAGTGCGTGAATACTTATTGTGCTGCATTTTTTCTTACCACCTTAATATTGACGGCCACCACAGCGCCCAGCACGAGCAGCGCGCCTGCCGCTTCATTTGCACGCATGGGCACCGCCAGCAGCACAACGCTGCACACAGAAGCCACCACCGGTTCGACAGAGGCCATTATAGATGCTTTGCCTGCCTCTACCGATGTCAGTCCACCGGTATACAGCAGATAGGGTAAAAATGTGGTCACAATAGCCATTGCAACAATCATCAGCGCAGTGCCGATATCGGTACAGAATGCTTTTTGCGCCGTATCAACGACATTTACGAAGGGCAGTACCCCGAAATTGGCGCACAAAAATGTGTAAAATATGATGGTCAGTGAATTATAGCCTTTATTAAGCGCAATGCGGCTGAAAATGCTATACAGCGCGTAGCCGAAACCCGACAGCAGACCGGTCACGATGCCGTCGGCCGGCAAATTGACTCCGCCGGTCAGTGCGCCGGTCGTCAGTATACAGCCGACAAAGGCCATCGCACAGCATATGCCCTTTTGCAGGTTTATGCGCTCCTTAAACAGCACAGCCGACATGATGATGACCATAATCGGCGCTGTGTACAGCAGTACCGCGGCCACAGACACCGATGTACGCATCATCGTGCGGAAATAGCAGTAACTGAACATGACGATACTTATGATGCCTGTACCGACAAAGCACCACATGTCGCGCAACTTGACCCTGAGCAAACGGCGGTCGGTTATGAGAAGCGTCACAAGCATCAGCACGGTGGTTATCACAGCGCGGCAGGCGACCAACTGCATAGAGGTAAAACCGCGTCCGTCAAGCGCATTTACAAACAGACCGGTAACACCCCACAAAATGCCTGCTGAAATAATCATAAACGAGCCAACTGCTTTATTTTGCATTAATTTCACTTTTATCGTCCCCTAAACACATACGAAAGCCGCCGTAAAAACTACGGCGGCTGGTTTTATTTTTCTTCGCCTGGAACTTCCTTATACAGGTTAAATCTGAACAACTTCTGTTCATCCTCCGGATTGGTGCAGCGAATGGTCGCCTCGGCAATGAACGCGCCCTGAATGATATTTGCAAGTCCTGCAATCTGGCACAACTTGGACTTCAAGTTGAGTACATCGCCCTCCGGCGTTTCCAAAAACACATCACCGGTGCATGAATCAAGCGTCTTGATAAAATCGTAGACATCTATGTTATGCATAACCAAATTGTCGTTCATCATGATTTCCTCCAAACACTATATTGCTTACAATGATGATAACATTTTTACCCGTATTTGTCAATATCACTTTACGGCCGATTTGAGTGCATCGATCAGGTCAAGATGCTCCCACGGCAGGTCGATATCGGTGCGACCTACATGTCCGTATGCGGCCGTTTGACGGTATATCGGGCGGCGCAGATTAAAGCGGTTGATTATGGCGGTCGGTCTCAAATCGAGCACACTGCTGACAGCGTCGGCAATGGCAGAGTCCTCAACCTTGCCGGTGCCGAAGGTGTCCACCATTATCGACACCGGCCGGGCCACGCCGATGGCATAGGCCAGTTGTATCTCACAGCGGTCGGCAAGGCCTGCGGCCACGATATTCTTGGCGGCATAGCGGGCGGCATAGGCGGCAGAACGGTCAACCTTGGTCGGGTCTTTGCCCGAAAATGCGCCGCCGCCGTGACGCGCATAGCCGCCGTAGGTGTCGACAATTATTTTGCGGCCGGTCAGACCGGTATCGCCCTGCGGTCCGCCGACAACAAATCGGCCGGTTGGGTTGACATATATCACCGTTTTGTCATCGAGCAATTCACCCGGCACTATCGGCCTGATTACATGCTCGATAATGTCACTGCGTATCTGCTCAATGTCCACATCGGCGGCATGCTGGCTCGAGATAACCACGGTGTCAACTCTGACCGGCTTGTCGCCGTCGTACTCGACAGTGACCTGCGTCTTGCCGTCGGGGCGCAGATAGCCGAGGGTGCCGTCCTTTCTGACGGCGGTCAGGCGGCGTGCAAGGGCGTGCGCCAGCGAAATCGAAAGAGGCATATACTCCTCCGTCTCGTTGCAGGCATAGCCGAACATGATGCCCTGGTCGCCCGCACCGTTTTCAAACTCAGCATCGGCACTGCCGCCCTTATTCTCGAGCGAGCGGTCAACGCCCAGTGCGATATCGGGCGACTGACCGTCGATAGAGGTCATCACCGCGCAACTGTTGCCGTCAAAGCCCTTCTCACTGCTGTCATAGCCGATATCGCATATTACCTGACGGGCAATTTTCGGTATATCCGGATGGCAAGCGGTACTTATCTCGCCCATAACAGTTACCACACCGGTGGTGCAAAATGTCTCGCATGCCACGCGTGCGTTGGGGTCCTCGGCAAGTATAGCATCCAGCACAGCATCGGATATTTGGTCGCATATTTTATCGGGGTGTCCCTCTGTGACCGACTCTGATGTAAACAGTTTTCTCATTTTTACCATCCTTTATACATTTATTAAAAAAGCCCACCTCGAAAGAAGTGGGCAAAAACCTCATCTTTCGGCTGATTAACCGCAGGAATTGGCACCTTGCAAATGCAGGTTGCCGGACATCACAGGGCCTGTTCCCTCCGTCACTCTTGATAAAGTCACATATTCAGTTCGGTAATTATTATATACCTGTTTTATCGGCTTGTCAATATCCAATTTTTGCGGCGGCGATGTTGATGGCCCTCGCCAGCGGATAAAACGGTATGGTGGTAACGGCCGACTTGACCACATTGAGCAAAGTTGAGCCCCAGACGCCCGCCATGAGCGTTTCAGCAGTCAACGGAAAGCCTGCGATGTGAAAGTACAGCGGCGTCAGTGCGGCATTTGCCAGCCAGCCGACGACAACTGTCGCAGCAATGCACACAGCCGTCGCTATGTAATACTCGCGCGGCCCGTACTTGACCGCCCCTTTGCGGCGCATCAACGCCCTGATGACCGCACGCATGGCGATGACCATTGTTATGCCGATGAGGACATCCATACATTCACCGATACCGAATGTGGTTGTGCGGGTAAGATGTATCAGATTTTTGATAACGGAGACGGCGATGCCCGACGGAATACCGAATGATATTCCGGTGAGCACCACCGGTATGACCGAAATGTCGATTTTCAGGTAATCGACGCCCGGCACCAGCGGTATTTCGGGCAGTAGCATATAAGCCACGGTCGCCAGCGCAGACATTATGCCCACAATTGCAATGTTTACAGTTCTTTTGTTCATCATTATCACCTCAAAAAAAAATAAGCCCCACTTAAAGTGGGGCTGACAATATACACTACCGGCAAAACACGCCTGTGAATGTATAAGGTTTCTCTCATCCGGACTTTAACCGTCGGCTTTGGAATTTCACCAAATCGACCGCATCACTGCGGCTCACGGGCTTGCCCCTTGCAAGGCTTACCGTCGGTGGGGACTTGCACCCCGCCCCGAAACCGTATTAAATCGGTATCTTATTTTTCTTCCCTCAATGCTCGCTCAAGCCAAATGGCGCCGATGTCCATCGCATTATACAGACCGTTTTTCTCGCTCTTTTTGATTATTCTGTCCTTTGCGCGAACCTCCGGGTCGGTGCTCATAAGTTGCACCTGCACCCGATCGGCCACATCAATGTCGCCGTCCTTATGTGATTCAAGCACCTGCATCATGACAACATACCTGTCGGCCATATCGCCGTAGTATATCTCGTTGCCCTTGCGCACCAGCGGCTTGCCCTTGTATGTCAGGAACTCGCTTTTTTCGCTCATGATTACTCCTCCAATTGAACACTGATTAGTATATCACAAACCGAGCGCAATTGCAAGCATTATTTATTTATAAAGTCGTAATCAAAACAGTCCATGTACTTGACCTTAAACAAATTCATCTCGTGCATGCGGTCGATTTTTTGCTTGATATCGGCCGGCGGCTCGACGCCCTCGCGTATATATCTGTCAAGTGTTGCATAGGTAAAACCGAGATTATCCTCGTCGGTCTTGCCGCACAATCCGTCAATCGGCGGCTTCTCGATAAATTTCTCGGGCAGACCCAGATACCGGCCGATAGCCTTGACCTCGGCCACAGTAAAGTGGCTCAGCGGGCTGAAATCGCCGGCGCCGTCGCCGTAGCGCGTCGCATAGCCCACCCAGTCCTCGCTGAGGTTGCAGGTATTGGCCACGCGGCCGTTGTTGCACTGCGCCACAAAGTACACGGTAGCCATGCGTATACGCGCCGGCAGGTTGAAGCGCGCCTGTTGTGTCACCTCAAAACTGTCACCGACCGCGCTGTACATGCTGTTGACCGCGTCTTTGATATTGACCGTGTAATTGCGTATATCGAGAGTTTTGCACAAATCAATGGAATAATCAATGTCACTTTGCTCGCCCTGCGGCATCATGACTCCGATGACCCTATCCTTGCCCAGCGCGGCGACGCACAAAGCGGCGCATACCGAACTGTCCTTGCCGCCCGAAATGCCGAGCACCGCGTTGCATCCCTTGCCGTTGTGCTCAAACCATTCCCTAATCCACTCAATGCACGAATTAGCCGCATGAGCCGCATCAAAACTATACATATTACATTCCTCCCAACAGACAATGCTGCAAAATAAATATTCATTTCCGCTATACCGCTACGGCAAAAATCAGCCTGCTTTTACAACGCCGGTTCTGATAATCGCCGACACGCCGGTATCGACCCTGCGCGATTTTGCCTTGCCGTTTTGGATATATAAATCGCACGAAAGGGTGTCGGCATTAAAGTCTCTTAAGTACATCAAACAGTCGTCACTGACCGAATAATAGGAGCGAACACCGCTGTCAATATCGCTCAGAGTGCCTCCCGAATAGCGTGCAAATTTACCTATTCCCGACTGGACATCGGACAGGATGTATGCCGCATCTCCTCGGGTGTTAACGCTGTACTGGTTGACCTTTTTGGCAATTATCTCGCCGTCGGCTCTCGCCAATCCGTCGGCGTCGATGCTGATAAGTTTATCACCGCAGAAGAAAATGTCGGTTGCATTACTGCAGACGGCTTTTGCGGCGGCGCCGACAGCGCCCTTATAAACCGTACAGTCGGCATCGGTGTCGCGCGCCTTAGAAACATACCCGACCGCATACTGTTTGCCGTCGGCCGAAAAACAGCCCATGTTCATCTCGCTTGCGGCCACCTCATTTTGTGAGCCGGCATCGGCCAGATATGTGCCCGAAATCTCATACGAATCTTTGATAAGATTGCGCAGAGTGGACGAAAAAGAACTGTACGACAACTGGTCAAATGCCAGACTGCTGAACGGCTGACGCTCCGATGAAGCGCTGTATTCGGTGTAAATGATACGCACGCCGCCCGCTTCGGTGCCGCAAATCAGACTGCCGTAACTCTCACAAATATCGCTCACATTTCCCTTACCGTCAAAATACTTGAGGCATGTCAGGTTGACTGATACCTTCCACTCATCCAGACCGGCTGAGCGAATTGCATTGCGCCGCGCGGCGAACATCTCGTCCAAACTCAATGTGTACCCGTCAGAAGGGCCGATATTGGCATCAGACACCGAACAGTCGTCATCAATGATATCGGAAGCGCGGAACTCCTTGGCCTTAAGCACCGAATAATATGCCGCTCCGGTGTCAAACTCGGGATAAATCAGACTGCTCACGCCCTCGGCCACCGTCGATGACTTGCCGTTATAGTAGCACAGCGAGAAGGTCTCCTCGCCGCTGACATAGTTGCGGTCACGGCGCATGTAAAAAAAGTTGTTGCTCTCGGTGCCGTAATCACTCGGCAGATAAAGCGACTCAACATCGCTGTCAATTTTTTCGGTGTTCAGTTGTCCGTCGGATGTAACGGTTGCAACATTCAGCGATGACGATTTGCCGATGTAAACTACTTTTTCGTCGCCGAGCACGCCGAATGCGCTGACATTCTCGCACAGACGGTTAGAATCGCCGCCGAAGGTGTAGCAGCGCAGTTCACCCGTTCCGTTAAATTTGTAGTACAGCACGCTGCGCCCGCCGTCAATCAGATAGTACCGACCCGATATTCCGGTGCCGACGATCAGTCCGCACTTGTCTGACGGATAGGTTTCATTGCTGAATGTTTTGCGCATATACAAAGTATATTTGTCCGATTCATAATTGCTTTCCTCGGCAATATACATATATTTGTAGTTGGGCGAAAAGCATATACGCTCAACGCCGCCGATATCGCGGTTGGCTGAAAGGGCATTGCCGGAGAAATCGATGTTGCCGTACAGCGAACCGTTACTGCCGGCCAGTGTGGCCGCCGAATCCTTGACATATACAACCGGCGTAACCGTCTTTCTCGGAAAGATGCCGAACACACTGTCGGCCACCAGCACCGCCGCAACCGCAACGGCCACCACCGCCGCAACAGCCACATTGCGCTTGGCGCGCTTGCTCAGCCGCTTTCTTTGCCCTTTTTCCCTGATTTTGTGAGTTTTTCTTTGGCCGCTCAAGGTGAAATCAAAGCCCAAATTATCGTCCGAATCACAAAACGGCACATCAAAAGCACTGCCGATGTAATGTGTGTTTTCAGTTGCGGGCGCACCGACGCTGTCGGCACTGTCGGCGGCCGAAAAGGCCGACCACACATCCGACTGACAATTTTGGCACAATGTGTGTCCGTCGGGAACAGACACACCGCACCTTTTGCAATTACTCATGGCAATGCTCTCCTTGAATGGTTAATGTAACAATCACGGCGCAGACTATCGGGCACCGCGTTTTTAATTATGACAAAGCAGCCCTATCCGCACAAGGGCTGCTCAGTCCATCATTTTTTCTTAGCGTATTCCTTCTTAATCACCGTTGAGAGCATAACTTTGCCCGGAACGGCGATATGACCGCAGTTGTCGCATGTCTCAAGCACCTTGTCAAAAAGTTCCGGTGCGTCGGCAAATGCTCCGCCGATAATAATGTATGTGATAAGCCCCTGAACGGTGTAATCCCCGTCGACATAGTAAGTGTCGAGCATACCGACCATCTTTTCAAGCGGTTTCTTGGCACCGTCATCAGCCAGTTCGCGCAGTTTGGGCGCGGCAGTATTGGCAAAAAAGTCGACATACATGAAGTCGCCGTACTTGGCCATGCTCTCTTTATATGTCTGCTTGTACTGAGGAAACAGGGTCAAAAAGCGATTGGCAAACGCCTCGACGCCCGGCGTAGAGTCACCGGCCGGCTTTGAGGGCAGACTGATTTCGCGCGCCGACACACTCATAACGCGCTTGATGCCGAGACGGGTGTTAAGGGTATCGACAAAGTCGCCTGCAACGCCCTTAGCGTCGCGCTCGTTGTGGTGCTCATCAAACAGCCACGACGAAACGGTAGCAAACTCGATCCCCTTGCCCTCCTCCAGAGTGGCCATGTCGAGTTTGAACATCTTTTTCCCCTCGTCGTACCACACCTTAACAGCGTATTTATCGTTCAGATATACCGCGTCGTCGCTGTCACCGGGTTTCATACCCTGCGACTCGAACACGGTGCTCAACTCTTTTGTGATAATATCAAATGCGGCTTGATTCATTACAAGTCCTCCAAATTAAAAAATATATAATATTATAACACCGTTTGCAAATTTTGTCACTACTATTTTATATCACTTTGTTATTTTTTTGTGAACAGAGATAAAATGGCCTTGATATATTTGAAAAACGCGCCGTTTTGTGGTACAATGATAAAAATACTTGTTTGACGGAGCGTGCCATGACCGACTTAGCCAATTACTCTAACATCAGAGCCGTGCTGGAAAGAAACGGCTTTAACTTCAAAAAATCGCTGGGGCAAAACTTTCTTATCAACCCCACGGTTTGCCCTCGCATGGCCGATGCCGCTGTCAAGTCGTGCGACTTTGGTGTGCTCGAGATCGGCCCAGGTGTGGGCGTGCTCACCGCCGAACTGGCACAGCGCGCATCAAAGGTGGTCAGCATAGAGATTGACCGCAGGCTGCAGCCGGTGCTGGCCGAAACGATGGCCGATTATGACAATGTCAAGATAATATTTGACGATTTCATGAGACTTGACGCGGCCGCCCTGATAAGCAATGAGTTCGGCGGCATGCCGGTAGCGGTGTGTGCCAACCTGCCCTATTACATCACATCGCCCATCATAATGCGTCTGCTCGAAAGCCGCCTGCCGATTGACAACATCACCGTAATGGTTCAAAAGGAGGCCGCCGACCGTCTGTGCGCCGCGCCCGGCACGCGTCAGTGCGGTGCTGTCAGCGTTGCGGTCGGTTATTACTCACAGCCGAAGGTGCTGTTTCAGGTGTCGCGCGGCTCATTTATGCCGCCGCCCAATGTTGACAGCAGTGTCATTCAGTTGAGCGTTCTGGGCCGGCCGCCGGTCAAAGTGAGCGACGAAAAGGGATTTTTCACATTCATCAGAGCGTCATTTTCCACCAGACGAAAAACGCTGTCCAACGCCGTCGGCGGCGTCATTGGATGCTCCAAGGCGGAGTTTGCCGAACTGCTCGGCAGCCTCGGCATACCGTCTCAGGTGCGCGCCGAGCAACTCACTTTGGAGCAGTTTGCCGCCATATACAACCGACTAAACGAGGAGAAGTAAGACTATGCATTTTGACCCATACGAAAAGCCGGAAGCAAGGCGCCGCCGTCACATGTCCAATATCTGTCTGGCCATTGTCATACTGCTGTTTTTCGCAGGAGTGGTGTCCCTCTTTTTCCGCAATACTGTGGCCGAGCCCTACTACTTTGACCACTTTGAGTTGAGTGACGAGCAAATGCTCGGTGAGCAGGACAGCCAGTTTTATCTGTTAAACAGTCGCTTCAGCGCCGACAGTTCCGCCGTCAGCCGCGATGAACGGTTTGAGTCGGCATACCCGACGGTCAATTCGCTGTTGCTGATGCAAAACGAAGTTTACAGCGAGGACAAGCCGTATGCCGAATACTGCGGCGATTACCTTTGCGTCGCGCAGGTCTACCCATCGGTCATAAGCGGCGTGCGCACCCTCGATGTTGCGCTCTTTCACATCACCGCGTCGGTCGACGGCGGCACCGCACGCATGAACATGCTGGGCATAACCAAGTACACCATCAGGTATGACGCCTCAAGCGGCGAGATATCCTATCTGCCGTACAGCGACAGCACCTACCGCCTGAGCGTCAACAGCATAAGCCTCGGCGCAGTGGGCGGCAGCGTCAGCGGCGATTTTGTCTACTCCATCTCATTCAACGAGCCGTTCACGGCTGAACAACTGGACAAGTTGTCACTTGACAAAGCGCTCATTGACGACATCAACCATTCTTTCCACAAGCCGGTCTACTCATCAACCGACTATTACAGCACGCTGACTACAACAGCCGACGGCGGCAATTTTGCCGACGGCAAGGTGCTGATAAAGTACGACCTGACGGCCATCGGTAATATGTTCCATATGTCCGATTTCAGTATAACCTATGGGCAGGCGGATGACATCAAATTTATATTTGAGGTCAACTGACCTCGAAAAAGCGCAGGTGACTCCACCTGCGCTGATTTATTATGCCTGCCTTTGCCGGCCGGTTGAGTCGATATAGTAGTTATCGGTCATTATCAGTTCGTTCAGCGGCACAAACTTGTAGCCGTCAGCGGTCAGCCGCTCAATAATCAGCGGCAGTTCCTCAAGCGTGTGCTCAGCGTCATTGTGGCACAGAATTATCCCGCCCGACGATATCTGCTTGAGCACATTTTGAAGCAGCCGCTCCGGCGAATATTCTTTTTTCCAGTCAATGCTGTCGGCGCTCCACTGCACAAAAATCATACCCGCGTCGGTTATCGCGGCGACATTTTCATTGTTATACTCGCCGTATGGCGCGCGGTAGAAAATCGGCCGCACCCCCGTCAGCGCCTCAATCTTGTCATTGCACCGCTCGGCGTCGGCCACCACCTCGGCGCCGCTCAGTTTGTTGATGTGCGGATGGGAGTCGGAGTGGTTCATAATGCCGTGACCGGCCGCGTGCAGTTTCTTGACCGACTCGGGGTACTTGTCGACCCAACTGCCGACGGCAAAGAAGGTGGCCTTGACATTGTACTTTTTCAAAATGGCAATTATCCCGTCGGTGTCGCTGTCGCCCCACGCGGCGTCGAAGGTCAGCGACACTTCGCGTCGGCTGTTCTCTACGCTGTAAATGGGCAGTAAGCGTGTGGAGCGAGCCGAGGCGGCGCTCACCGACCCCACCGTCACAATGACGGCCGCCGCCACAATGGCCGCCAGCATGACCGCGCGCCGTCTGCCAATCACGATTATCCTCATCAATCATCACCCGATAAATTTTTATGACGGAGCGGCCGATTTAATTACGGCTGACAACAAATGTTTACATTTTGCGGCGAATATGATACAATAGGTGCGAGGTGATTTGAGTGCCGATATACACAATCGCAGATGTCACGGTGGAAATGGAGCCGATACACGAGCGCGTGGCGAAAAACGCCGAGCCGTATCTGTCCGACGCCGCGACTGCGCAAATCAATATCAAAACATCTGCCGACGATATACGGTCGATTGCCGAGCACAACGGGCTGGATGACTTGGAAATGTGCGAATACCTCCTGCTCGGTCAGCGATTCAGCCGCTATCTGCTCGACTATGACGGCATGCAGTTGCACGCCTCTGCGGTGGCGGTTGACGGGCGCGCCTACCTCTTTTCGGCCGATTCGGGCACCGGCAAGTCGACTCACACATCGCTGTGGAAGCAACTTTTCGGTGAGCGGGCGCAGATAATCAACGACGATAAGCCGGCGATACGGCTTGTCGACGGCGTGTTTTACGCATACGGCTCGCCGTTCTGCGGCAAGGATGACATCAACATCAACGCGCGAGCGCCCATCGGCGGCATTTGCTTTATCGAGCGCGGCGCAGTCAACCAAATTGACCGAATCGGCGTCGAGGAGACACTGCCGCTGATTATGAAGCAAATCTATCTGCCGCGCAAGAGTGAGAACATGGACAAACTGCTCTCGCTGATTGAGAAGATATGTCTGCTGGTGCCGATATACAAACTCAGGTGCAACATGTCGGTCGACGCGGCCAAGACATCATACTGTGCAATGAGCGGTGAGCAGATATGAGCACAAAGGTACTGATAAAGGATTTGTACCCTGTCATTGACGAGGTGCTGGCCTCAGGCGGGCAGTTCACATTCATTCCGGGAGGGGTCAGCATGCGGCCGACCCTCAACGGCACCGATGACGAGGTGACGGTGGCCGCGGCGAAGAGCATCGGCAAATACGATATCGTTTTGTTCCGTCGGGCCGACGGTCAGTATGTTCTGCACCGGGTGGTCGGTGTGCGCGGCGACACATTCACAGTGGTCGGTGACAATCAAATTGACGCAGAATATATCGGACGCGGCGACATACTGGCCATTGTGGTCGGCTACAGGACGCGGCGCGGCGAGGTCAGCAACACCCACGCCGGTGCGCGCCGCGCGGCGGTGCGGCGGTTTCTGCGCAAGGTTAAGCGCAAAATGATAAATGTCAAAAACAGCATGGCCGAGTAAATTCGGTCATGCTGTTTTTATAGAATGGAAAGAGGGCGGATGAACAAGTCATCCGCCCTCTTTTGTTAACTAAAGTTTAGAAGAAGTCTACGTCTCCCTCTTCTATTCCAGAAGCGCCAGCAGAAGCACCGCCTGCCATAACCGGATCGGTAGTGAAAGTAGTTATAGCCAACTCGGGCTGTTCATAAACTTTTTTCATATTCAATATCCCCTTTCCGATTATTGTGCATTAGCGCTTGCAGCACTACTGTATACAGTATGCAATTTGCCGCTTGCATCGACATATGTCACATACGATACAGCATAGATGGCATTGCCGGATGTAGTTTTAACATTCAGCATGTACTGGCCGTTAGCAGAGGTGTTAGAGGCGGCAACCTTGATAACGGTTGAGCCGTTAACAGCGCTCATGTAATCGGTAGTGCCAAACGCAGCCTTGGCAAGGATGAAGCCGGACTCAACCAGACTGTAATCGTCAGGAACAGAGCGCTCCATCAGGAATGTAACCTTTGCAGTGGAGCCGTAAACATTGACAATGCTGGTAACAGGTGCAGCCGAAGCTGTATCCGCAACAGCAACGAGGTTGATATCGGTGCCGTTAGCAAGGCCGGCGTAGAAGGAGTAGGTGCTGCTGTAACTTACGACAACGCCGTTCTTTGTCCAGTAGCCAAAGTTCTCAACAGTTGCAGTAACGGTTACCAGTTCATTGTAATTTGCGTTGGCCTTATCGGCAGTACCGCCGGTAACACTGATGTTGTAGGTGGTGGGTGTCTCGACAACATCGTAAACCGGAACGAAAATTACATTACCGGTGACAGTGTACTCAGCGCCGGCTGCGTAAGCAGTAGTGTCCTCGGAGTCCTTAACCTGCCAACCCTGGAAGGTATAACCGGTGACATCAACAGCAGCGGGCAGAGTGTATTTGCCGCCAGCGGCGACGGAAGCCGGAGTGCCAACAACCTTACCGAAACGGTTGAGAACGGTCACGGTATATTTGCCGCTATTCTTAACAAATACTGCGGTGTAGTTGTTGGTGGTGTTAGCACGAACGGTCAGTGTGGGGTCGGTAGAAACGACGGTGTTGTTAACGCCATTGACCCAGCCCTGGAAGGTGTAGCCGTAAGCGGCCTCGGCAGTCAGTGTTACCTGAGTACCGGCGGCAACATCGCGGTCAATCCAGTTCTTGCCATTGCACTTAACAAAGCCCTGTCCGTCCTTAGTAACAACAAAGTTGTTACTATCCGGAACTTCGGTCTTGTATGTGAGTTGATTGATCTTAAACTCGAATCCTCCGGAATAACCGGGAGATGACAAAGCAGTGAATTTTGCCGCCGAGAAATCAATAGTGCTTACATCAACAGCAGTATCGCCGCCAAAAACAACCGTTGTCTCATTGTTGTAAGTAACGCTGAGGGTCAGTCTACCGTCAGCAACTGTCATTGAGTAATTCTTAACTTTGTTGGAATTAGGAACGGACGCATTTCTTGTGATAACAGTAGAACCATTGTAAACGGTTATTGTAGATGTTGTACCACTGTCATTGTTTCTCTGGGATTTAATTGTCAAATCACCGATACTGAGCTGGGTTAAAAATATATATTCATTGTAAGATGCAGCGTTACCAGTACCAACACCCATATCCCAGTTAAATGTAAAACCACTGCTCAGGTCGAATGTTTTATTACCCTCTACCTTGTACGTGGCCCAGTTATCCCATGAGTTCGACGCAGAAAAGGTCTTATCATCAGCGGAGAATGACGGTGTAACAGA
>JAQXHB010000079.1 GCA_029007015.1 Bacillota bacterium
TCTATCCAGCTGAGCTACGGAAACATCTTTGAAATCTATTCAATTTTAGGCTTAGATTAACTCATTGTCAATCACTTTTCTTCAAAAGGCGGTCGTTATAACATATTCTTAGGAGGCGGTCGCTCTATCCGGCTGAGCTACGGAAACATATGAAAAACTCAAAAGGTGCGGCGTCAAACTGCTCACCGCCGAGTAACATTCTAACTCAAAAAACCGCCGCTGTCAACACAAAATTGGTTGCCAAAAGCATCGTTGTAATGTATAATCATAGATGCAAAGTATACCGAATACAATTTTACAAACACTTTGACGGAGGGCAAGCATGAGAGAAATCAGCATTAAAGAACTAAACGAAAACATGATAAAACTGATTGCCGATGAGTGGATGCTGGTCGGCGCCGGCAACGAGCAAGGTTTCAACATGATGACCGCAAGTTGGGGCGGAATGGGCGAAATGTGGGGCAAGGATGTCGCTGTCACCGTCATCCGTCCGCAGAGATACACCTACCGGTTTCTTGAGCAAAACGAGACATTTTCGCTCAGTTTCTTTGGCGATAACAGGGCGGTGCACGCCGTCTGCGGCAAGCAGTCGGGGCGCAATATTGACAAGGCGGCCGCGGCCGGCCTGACCCCCTCATTCACCGACGGCACCGTCGTGTTCAACGAGGCGCGCCTAACCGTGATATGCCGCAAAATATATGTCAACGACATTGACCCCGACGCATTTGTCGACCGCTCACTGCTGGGCAATTACCCCGACGGCGACTATCACCGCGCTTATGTCGGTGAAATCGTTAAGGTGCTTGTCAGCGAATAAGCAACCCATTTCAAGCAAAATGACCTTCTGCAGAACAAAGGCTGCAGAAGGCCATTTTTTTATTATGCGCATCGGCGCTGTGTCACTTAATCAGTATGGTGTAGCCGTAGCCGTCGATGGTCAGGCGGCCATCCTTGGGCGCCTCACCCGCGAACACCTGCGCCCCGTCCCAGTCGTGACCGATATCGATATAATCCGGCTCGTGCCAGCGGTTGACGGCCACCAACACCTCGCTGTCGGGCGAGCGGCGCACATAGCACAGATGGCCGAAATGGCTGAATATCGGCACAAACTCACCTCCGGCAAAGCAGGCGTTCTGCGCACGCAGGCGGCCGAGACGGCGATAAAACCTGAGCAACTCCATATCCTCGTTGCCCCACGGATAGGCGGCGCGGTTGAAAGGGTCGCGCAGGCCGGTCATGCCGACCTCGTCGCCGTAATAAAGGCTGGGCACACCTGGCAATGTATACTGCAGTACGGCGGCCAGTCGCAGCAATTTGCGCCCCAGCGTCAGTTGCTCATCGCTGAGCGTATATTCCGCCTGCGACGCACGGTCGAGGTCGGTCGGTGCACCCGACAGCACCGACAGCACCCGCTCGGTGTCGTGCGTGCCGATGTGATTCATCAGCGCGTTGACGGCCGGCGGCGGATAGTTGGACAGCACAGTCATCACCGTATTTATCAGTTCATACGCATTGCCGCCGGTGACAAAGTCGATTATCGCATTGCGGAAGGGGTAATTCATCACCGAATCAAGTTGGCGGCCGAAAAGGAACCGCCTGCGTCCGCCGCCGCTAATCTTGTTGGATGCGTCCTCCCACACTTCGCCCAGCAGCAGGGCGTCGGGCTTCTCGGACTTGATGGCCGCGCGGACGGCGTCCAGAAAATCGTCAGGTAGTTCGTCGGCCACATCCAGCCGCCAGCCCGACGCGCCGAGACGCAGCCAGTGGCGCAGTACGCCGTTTTCACCGCAAATGAACTCCATATACTCGGGCAGTGACTCGTTGACTTCGGGCAGTGAGGGCACACCCCACCAGCAGTCGTATTTATCCGGCCAGTTAACAAATTTGAACCAGCCGTAGTAGGGCGACTGCTGCGAATTATAGGCGCCGTCGCCGCCGTAGCGGCCGTAGCGGTTGAAGTAGATGCTGTCATCGCCGGTGTGCGAAAACACGCCATCCAAAATGACGGCTATGCCCATTCGCTTGGCGGCGGCACACAAATCGGCAAAATCCTGCTCGGTGCCGAGCGACGGGTCGATACGGAAATAGTCGGCCGTATTGTAGCGGTGGTTGGAGTGAGCCTCGAATATGGGGTTAAGATAAATGACCGTCACACCCAGTTGCTTGAGGTACTTCAGTTTTTGCCTGATGCCCTTCAGGTCGCCGCCGTAATAGTCGTTGCCGAGCGACCTTGCGCCGACATTCTGCAAATATGCCGGCTGAGCCGACCAATCGGTGCAAATATACCGATCGCTCGGTACGCCCGACTTGGGCGTGCCCGAGTTACAGAAACGGTCGGGAAATATTTGATAAATGAGGCCGCCGCTGACCCAATCGGGCGTTTCAAAACCGCGCTCATACACCGATAACTGAAATTCACTGCCGCCGCCAACATCGCCGCGGCCGTATGCGTTGCTGAGTATAAAGCGGTGGCCCGAGTTACAGTCAAATTCAAAGTGGTACCAGTAAAGCCCCGCATCATTGGCGGCAAAATCAACACCGTATATGTCGCACCCGTCGCATGACTGTTCATGGGTCATAGGCACGCGGTCGGGCGAAAAGCCGTCACGCCACACGACAAAAAAAGCCCCGTTGCAGTGATAATCATTGCAGAGGCTTATGCGTAGGTGAATACTCTCCCCCGTTTTAAGGGGGGAGAGTTTAGAGCGGTAGTATTCACAGTAACTGTCATAAACCGAGGTCATCAGCGCTCAACCTTTTTTAAGTTCCAGATATCTCTCGAATAGTCCTCGATAAGACGGTCGATGGCAAAGCGACCGGCCTTGGCCGTATTGACCAGCGACATTCTGTTCCAGCGGTCGCGGTCATTATACAGCACCGACGCCTTCTCCTGCGCGGCACAGTAGTCGGCAAAGTCGGCCAGTGCCATGTAGTAGTCCGAGCCGAGCAACTGCTTGGTAACATTGCTGAAGTCGCCGCCGCAGAAACCGTGCTGAATGAGGTCTATTATCTCCTTGAGAATGGGATTGTTGTAATAATACTGCTGCGGATTGTACCCTCTCGCGCGCAGTTCGTCCACTTCGTGCGCCAGCATGCCGAAGATGATTATGTTGTCATCACCGACCGCCTCATGTATCTCAACATTGGCTCCGTCCTCGGTGCCCAAAGTAATCGCGCCGTTGAGCATCAGTTTCATGTTGCCGGTGCCCGACGCCTCGGTGCCGGCCAGCGATATCTGCTCGCTGATATCGGCGGCGGGTATCATCAGTTCGGCCAGCGTGACACGGTAATCCTCAAGATATACCACCTTCAGTTTGCCGCGCACCTCGGGGTCGTTGTCGATGAGTTGGCTTATCTTGCAAATCATCTGGATAATCTGCTTGGCGAGGAAGTAGCCCGATGCGGCCTTGGCGCCGAAAATATAAGTCTTGGGCGTGAAGTCGGCGGTGGGGTTATTCTTTATCCACAGATAATCGCGCAGAATGTGCAGGGCGTTCATCTGCTGGCGCTTGTACTCATGCAGGCGCTTGACCTGAACATCGAATATGCTGTTCGGGTCGATGTTGCCGTGACCCTGCTCCTTAATATATTTGGCCAAACGAACCTTGTTGTTATACTTTATACTGCCGATGCGGTCGATAACCGCCTTGTCATCGGCGTATTTCATCAGCCCCTCCAGTTGCGAGGCGTCTGTGATGTAGCCGTCACCGATGAGTTCGCTGATGAGAGCCGACAGTTCGGGGTTGGCCTGGCACAGCCAGCGGCGGTGCGCAATGCCGTTGGTAACATTGCAGAACTTGTCGGGTGTCAGGCGGTAAAAACCGCTGAACACGCTCTCTTTGAGTATTTCGCTGTGCAGGCGGGAAACACCGTTGACCTTGTGACCGGCCGCAACGCAAAGGTTGGCCATGCGCACCTGACCGTTCTCGATAATGGCCGTGCGAGACGACAAACCGTAATCGCCAGTCTGATCGATAACCTGCTGACGGAAGCGGCGGTTTATCTCCTGCACGATTTGGTAAATACGCGGCAAACGCTGACGGAACAAATCCTCCTGCCAGCACTCAAGCGCCTCTTTCATAACAGTGTGGTTGGTGTAGGCGACCGTACGCGTAACGATATCCCACGCCTTATCCCATGTGTAGCCGCACTCGTCCAGCATCAGGCGCATCAGTTCGGGGATGCTCAGCGCCGGATGAGTGTCGTTGATGTGTATGGCAATCATCTCAGGCAGATTGTCGAGGGTACCGTAATTCTGCAAATGGCGGCGCACGATATCCTGTATCGACGCCGAAACAAGGAAGTACTGCTGACGCAGGCGCAGACTCTTGCCCTCAAAGTGGTCATCGGCCGGATAAAGCACCTTGCTGATAACCTCGGCCATGGCGTTCTGCTCGACCGCCTTCAGGTAATCGCCCTGATTAAACAGTTTCATATCAAAACCGGGCGCCGTAGCCTTCCACAAGCGCAGAACGCTTACGCCCTTGCCGTCCTTGCCCGGCACGAGCATGTCGTACGGTATGGCTTGGACGGGAGAGGCGCCACAGTGCTCGACATGATGGTAGTTGCCGTCCCACCACTCGTTAACATAGCCGTCAAAGTTGACCGTAACGGCCAGTTCGGGGCGTTCCTCAAACCACACTTCGCCGCCCGGGAGCCAGAAGTCGGGCATCTCGGTTTGCCAGCCGTCAACCAGCTTCTGACGGAAGATACCGAACTCATAGCGGATGGAATAGCCCATTGCGGGGTATTCACCGTTGGCCAGACCGTCCAGTATGCAGGCCGCCAGACGGCCGAGACCGCCGTTGCCCAGTCCTGCATCAGGCTCCAGTTCATACAGGTTATCCAACTTGACTCCCATTTGCGAGAGGGCCGAGCGCATGGTATTCTCAAGTCCGAGGTTAAAAAGGGTGTTCTTGAGTGAACGGCCCATCAAAAACTCCATGCACAGATAGCAAACCTGCTTTTTATCCTGGCGGCGAGCCAGTTCGCTGAACTCATTATACTTTTCGTTAAGCAGTTCACGCAGTACCATAACGCTCGCTTTATAAAACAAATCGTCGGACGCATTTTTCGGTGAAACGCCGAAATTGTGCGACAACTTGCCTGTAATTTTCGCAATCATTTCCTTTTTGGTTATAACGCTCATCAGTTGTGACCTCCGAAATCTATAGATGAATTTGCAATAATTTTTGTAATCTATTATATTGTATAATAAAACGAACAAAAATTCAACACTTTTATTGTTTTCAAAGAGGACAAACAGCAGGATTTTTCGGCTAAGCGCCGAAATCCCGTTACGCGCCGAAACGGTCAGCCGCGTGTGGTTTAATTTTTGAAATAACTTTATTTTGTGTTGATTTTTGTAAATAAGTATGATATCATGAAGCAGTACAAATGTACCAGAAAGGTTGTTGCGTAATTTGAACACGCATAAGGTCATTATCAGCGCTGACAGCACCTGCGACCTGACGCCCGATGTTGTTGCCAAATACGGCATTTTGATAGACCCAATGCCTATACTTCTCGGTGACAGAAGTTGTCTTGACGGCGTCGATGTTTTTCAGCAAGATGTTTTTGATTACACCAACAGCACCGGCCAACTGCCCAAGACTTCGGCGCAGAATACCGCCCATTACGAGGAGTACTTTGCGCGCCTGACCGAGGACGGTTCATCGGTAATTCACTTCAACATCAGTGCGTCTATGTCCGGCTCATACAACGCCGCGAACATGGCCGCGCTGGACATGGAAAATGTCCATGTTATTGACAGTATCAATCTATCGACCGGCATAGGACTGCTGGTCATCAAGGCGGCTGAGATGGCGGCCGACGGCTCCCCTGCCGACCAAATTGTCGAATACATTGAGCGCATGAAGCACCGCGTCGACGCCTCGTTTGTCATCGACACGCTGGTCAACCTGCACAAGGGCGGCCGCTGTTCCACCGTGGCTCTGCTCGGCGCCAACGCTCTAAAGTTAAAGCCGTGCATCGAGGTCAAGAACGGCGCCATGGCGGTTGTAAAGAAATATCGCGGCAAGATGGGCAATGTTTTGCTCGAATATGCCAAAGACCGTTTGGCCGATCTGCAATCTGTCGAGCCCGACCGCATATTCATAACCCACACCTGTACCCAGCCTGACTTGGTACAGCCGGTGCGCGAATATATCGAGAGTCTCGGCTACTTTAACGACATTGTCGAGACGACGGCCGGCTGCACTGTATCGGCTCACTGCGGACCCAACACGCTGGGCGTTCTGTTTGTGCGCAAGCAGGAAATTGATTGATGAATATTCTGTGTGTGGGCGATGTAGTCGGCTCCGCCGGCTGTGAATATTTGAGAGAAAAACTGCCGCTCATCAAGCGTCAGTACAACATCGACCTGACCGTTGTCAATGGTGAAAATTCGGCCGACGGCAACGGCATACTGCCGACCTCGGCCGAGCACATATTTGTCAGCGGCGCAGATGTCATAACCGGCGGCAATCACACCTTTCGCCGCCGCGAAATATACCCCTACCTTGAGGAAAACGCCTTTGTTCTGCGTCCATCCAACTACCCCGACTGTGCGCCCGGCGGCGGTTATGCACTAATCGACCTCGGCCGCACGAAGGTTGCGGTCATCAATCTGCTCGGCGTGGTGTTCATGGAGCCGCTCGATGACCCATTCAGGACAGCCGACCGCCTCATCAAACGGGCAAATTCGGACGGCGCCGGTGCGATTGTCGTCGATATTCATGCCGAGGCCACCGCGGAAAAAAAGGCACTTGCCTACTACCTTGACGGGCGGGTGTCGGCTGTGTTCGGCACGCACACCCATGTGCAAACGGCCGACGAGCAAATTCTGCCCAACGGCACCGGCTTCATCACCGATGTCGGTATGACCGGCCCGTACAACTCGGTGCTGGGTGTCAAGCCGGAACTGGCCGTAGAAAAAATGAAGGACAAGTTGCCGGTGCGCTTCATGACGGCCGGCGGCGCAAATCAACTCAACGCATGCGTTTTCACAATAGACAACGACGGAAAATGCACAAAGTCCGTCCGTGTTTCGCTAATATAATCGGAGGTGCTTAAATTGTCAAATGAAATATCGCTGATACAAATTTTTAAAATCTTAAAGCGCTATCTTGTGTTGATTGCAATAATCACAATCACGGTAGCTACCGCTATCACCATCGTGCTTTCCGTAAACTCCAAGCCGTCCTATGTTGCCAGCGCCAAAATCATCATCAATAACTCATACGGAGACAATATTTTAACTCCGAGCGGCAACATAAACGAACTGAACTACACGACAAGCGTTATCCCCACCATTGTCGACCTGCTGAGCAGCAACAATGATTTTTTGGACAATGTGTCTGAAAACGCCGGCGTGCGCATATCATCAGCCTCCATGCAATCAATGATATCATACAAATATTCCGACACCAGCAAGATTGTTGTGGTAACTGTCTCCTCCGGCAGCAAGGATACCACCTCCAAGATATGCAGCGCATACACCGACACGGCTCCGGATTTTATATCACACTACAACCTCGGAGAATTACAGTTCGTCGATAGTTTCAGAACTCCGAGAGAAAGCAGCACCAGCACACTCAAAATTGCGCTTTCTTCATTCGTGCTTGTGCTTGCCGTGACATGCGGCGTATTTCTCATTATCGGTTTCATGAAGGAAAGATTTGTCACCGAGAACACCGACCTGTCCGGCCGTTACAATTTGCCCATAATCGGAACTATACCGAGTTTCAATGGCGATAGTGTTACTTCAGACAGCGAGGAGGATGAATCGCGTGAAAAATAATAAAAGAGTAAACGATTCTGCCAACCGTGTGGTCGGCCCTGATTCACCCTTTGCCGTTCAAGAGGCATACAGCATTGCCAGTTTCAACATCAAGAGCACCGTTGTCGGCATCAGCGGGTGCAAGATAATTGCCGTAGTAAGCGCCAACCCAATGGACGGCAAAAGCACCACCTGCATCAACTTGGCCATATCCACGGCCAAGACCAATGCCAAAGTTTTGGTCATCGACGCAGATATGCGCCGGCCCTCTATACACAAATATCTCAATATCGAGAATAACATCGGACTGAGTAATGTGCTCACCGGATTCACCAACCTTGACGAGGCCATTCAGAACACCTCTCACGGCATTTCCTGCCTGACCGCAGGTCAACTCCCGAACAGTCCGATTGAGTTGCTTATGAACGGCCTGATGAACGAACTGCTGGAGTTGTTGAGCAAGCACTACGACTACATTTTCATCGACACGCCGCCCCTCCCGATGATAAGCGATGCGCTGTCCCTGTCCGAGATGGTGACCGGATACATCGTCACGGTGCGCTACGAGAACACGCTGATAAAAATGTTAGACAAGGCAATTGACACTCTCAAATTGGCCAACGCCCGCATACTCGGCATTGTAGTTAACGACTCGGCCTATCACAGCAAGTCGGAATACAGCAAGCACTACTACTCAAAGCACTCGGGCTATTACGGATATGAGTATAAATCAAGCAAGGACGAGCAGGAGTAATTATTTATCAAGGCACAAACCGGCGCAGAGGCTGCAAAGACCTCTCTGCCGGTTTTTATTTTTGCTCACAGGGGGGCGCAAAAAGTGCTTTACAACCGATGCCGGTTGTGCTATAATGTTTGCGTTAACGCGACGATGTGGACAAGTAACCGCTTATGACGTCCGACAGAGAACGGCCGGTTGGTGCAAGGCCGAGGGGCAATTTGCGGCCAATACACCACTGAGCGGCGGCCTGAACAGCAGTAGGGCTTGACGGGAGCGCCCGATACAGCGCATGGGTGCCGCACGGCACTCACCGAGGGGATGTGCCGCGAGGGCATCCCGATTCAGAGGTGGTACCGCAGGTGTAACTTGCCCTCTGCGCTGTTCGGCGCAGAGGTTTTTTATATTTAAGGAGTTGAAAATATGCAAATATACGAGGAACTGGTAGCGCGCGGCCTCATCGCGCAAACCACAAACGAAAAGGAAATACGCCAACTTATCAACAACGGCGGAGCAAAGTTTTACATCGGATTTGACCCGACTGCCGACTCACTGCATGTCGGTCACTTCATGGCGCTGTGCCTGATGAAGCGCTTGCAGATGGCCGGAAACAAGCCGGTCGTGCTCATCGGCGGCGGCACCGGCATGGTTGGTGACCCCTCAGGCCGCTCCGACATGCGCAAAATGCTGACCGTCGAGGACATTGAGCACAACTGCAACTGCTTCAAAAAGCAGATGGAGCGGTTTATTGAGTTTGGCGAGGACAAGGCTATCATGGTCAACAACGCCGACTGGCTGATGAAACTCAACTACATCGAGTTACTGCGCGATGTGGGTGCGTGCTTCTCGGTCAACAACATGCTCCGCGCCGAGTGCTACAAGCAGCGCATGGAAAAGGGGCTGAGTTTCCTTGAATTTAACTACATGATAATGCAGTCATACGACTTTTTGTACCTGCACAACCACTACGGATGCAATATGCAGTTCGGCGGCGACGACCAGTGGAGCAACATGCTCTTCGGCGCCGACCTTATCAGGCGCAAAACGGGCGATGACGCATACGCCATGACCATCACCTTGCTGATGAACAGCGAGGGCAAAAAAATGGGCAAAACCGCTAACGGCGCCGTTTGGCTTGACCCCAACAAGACCTCACCTTTCGAATTCTACCAATACTGGCGCAATGTCGATGATGCCGATGTAATGAAGTGCATCAAGATGCTCACCTTCCTGCCGATGGAGCAGATTGAGGAGATGGGCGCGTGGGACGACAGCCGAATCAACGAGAAAAAGGAAATTTTGGCTTACCAACTTACCGCGCTGGTTCACGGCAATGACGAGGCCGACAAGGCGCAAACGGCAGCGCGTGCCCTGTTCAGCGGCGATGGCGACGACAGCAGCATGCCCTCCACCGCGCTCGACGGCAGCGACCTGACCGACGGACAAATCGGCATAATCGATCTGCTCATCAAGTGCGAACTGTTGCCGAGCCGCAGTGAGGCGCGCCGCCTGATAATTCAGGGCGGTGTCAGTGTTAACGGCGACAAGGTCACCTCGCCCGACGCGACCTTTGGCGCCGATATGCTGGCCGACGGGCTCAAGATTAAAAAGGGCAAAAAAGTATTTCACAAGGCCGTGCTCAAACAGTAATTTGCCCGCGCAAATCAAATAAGGCTCAAAAACATCACTGCCATGCGGGCATTATCAAAAGATAGTAAAAGCGGCATTTGATTAGCACTATTTTTGAAATAGGCACTCTTTTACAGTCAATGAACCCACTATGTCTTTTCGAGCAGACATAGCGGGTTCATTTTAGATATCGGTTTTCTGTTCTCATCAATATATAATCAATGCTATCATTATAATAGTCTGCGAGCACAGTTAAACTTTCGGTTGGCGGAATGGTGTTTTACGGCGGTTTTATCGGCGGTGCGGTTGCCTTGCTTAATTCATATACGGGCTTATATATCACCGTATACTGCAGCCTCATACGGTCTGAACAATTCGGAAAAGCCTTTTCTGTCAGAGTAATTACCGAGCAACAGTTTTCCCTCTCGGCTCGGCAGAGCAATTTGCGATGGGCGCTCAAAGTTGCATATAACGGTTACGGTTTTCCCCTCATATGTTCTTGTAAAGGCAAAATAATTGTCTTGGGGCTTTGATAAAACCTCAAAATCACCGAACAGTATTTCGGGTGAGTTTTTTCTGAGTGCAATCAGATCTTTATAGTACTTAAATACCGATTTTTGCGAAAGCATATCCCTTTCAAGATTTATCTCATTAAAGCGGCTGTTCAGCGGAATCCACGGCTCGGCAGTTGAAAATCCTGCGTATTTGCCGCCGTTCCATGAAAACGGGTGTCTTTCATTGTCGCGGCTTCCGAAATTTATCATTTCAAGTGCCTTTTCCTCGCCATACTGCTCGGAAAAAATCTTATAAAGATTAAGGCTTTCAACATCTCTGAAATGGTCAATTGAATCATAGTGCGACGAGGCAGTGCCTATCTCCTGTCCCTGATAAATAAATGGTATTCCGCGCAGGGTATAAAACATTGTCGCAATTAAGCAGGCGCTTTCATAACGCAGTTCCCGGTCGTTGCCGATTCTCGAAATAAAGGGCGAATGGTCATGATTATCGGAAAACAGCGTATAAAGCAAATCATTATCATAGCAAAGTTTTTGCCATTTGATAAGAATATCCCTTACCGACTTAAGGCTGTCATTTTTCGGTACAAATTTGCTTTCTCTGCCGCAATCTATATGATCAAACTGGAAAAGCGTAGTAAGTTCTTTTCTTTCCTCTTTTGCGTGGCGGCAGAACTCCTCGATATCCTCCGCCCAGCACTCACCAACCGTAAACAGTTTTTCCGTTTCGTGCCGCCCAAAAAGTGCGTTAATATACTTATGTAAATTAGGGCCAAAGCAATTTCTTCCGTTTTCAAAATCTTTTGAAATCTGGTCGATTACGTCGCACCTGAAGCCGTCAACGCCAAGCGCTGTCCAATAATCCACAACCTTTTGCATTTCCTCGACAACCTTCGGATTGTCCCAATTAAGGTCTGCCTGCGAGACAGCGTACGAGTGAAGATAGTACTGATTTCGCTCCGCGCAGTATTCCCATGCGCTTCCGCCGAATTCGGACTTCCAATCATTAGCCGGCTCATCAAACCAATAATAAAAATCGCTGTAATAATTGTCCTTCGATTTCTTTGATTCAATAAACCATTTGTGCTGTGTTGAGGTATGATTGGGCACTAAGTCCATAATAATTTTTATTTCTCGGCGGTGGGCCTCGGAAATAAGTTCTTTAATATCATCAAGGGTTCCAAATTCATCCATAATGTCGTAATAGTCCGAAATATCGTAACCGTTATCGTCGTTAGGGCTTTTATAGCAGGGGCAAATCCAGATTGCGTTAATACCCAACTCATTTAAATATTCGAGCTTTTCAATAATACCGCGAATATCACCGATACCATCACCGTTAGAATCGTTAAAACTGCGCGGATAGATTTGATAAACTATCATTTGAGCAAACTGTTTGTACTTTTCTGAAAGCATATTCTGTCCTCCTGCTACCTGCTAATCTGTTGCGGTATATTATACAATAAATCGAAAAAGTTTGTACCAAGCATGATAGCACAACTACCGTTTGTTGTCAAGGTTGGCGCTGTAAATCAGAGATACATCTATTGCATCATAAAAGCGCTGAAAGCACGGTGTTTTACCGTGCTTTTTCCGACAAACGGAGGGCGACTCGTGAGAGTCGCCCTCCGTTTTAATTGAAAATATTGCACTGCGCCGACTTTTTAAGCGGCATTGTCCTCGCAGATGACCGCGCTGACAATGTTGTAGCCAAAGCGGCTGTCGGCGTTTTTCGCCAGCACTGTTTCGGCGTGCAGTGTCTGAACATCGTCGTCGGAGTAGGTCACCGTCATGACGGTGCTGACCTTGAGCGTGCCGTCGGCCAAACGATGGGTGCCGGTGATGGAGTGCTCGATGACGGCGTAGCCGTGAGGCAAAATGGGATAGTATCCCTCGGGCGCCTCAAGCCCGTCATAGTGCAGTACCGATGGGTCAATGGTTATACCGTACAGGTCGTGTATATAGTCATTGACAGTGTCTTGCTTTATAATCAGCGACTGCTCGCCGTCCTCTGCCATATCGAGCAGGGTAACGCACACCTCCTCAATCAACTCGGCCGACGCGACCACTTCGCCATCAAAGACGCGGTTGCCCTGAACAGCGGCCAACAGCGCTGAGTAATCGGTGACCTCGTACTCATTATCGCTGTGAGGTGTGGTGCGCGAAACCTCGCGCGAGGCGGTGTCGCCGGCCGTTTGAGCGGTGGTGCGAGAGGTCTGAATGTGCGACAGGTCATCAACGGCGCTGTCACGGGTGCCGACGGCGGCCGCAACGGCACATACCGACAAAACCAGTATGACTGCCAGTGTATATGCCGTAAATTTTCGCTTCATGTCGGTGCACTCCCATAGTTAACTTATCGTTATTAACAGTATAAACCGATACTCTCAAAAAGTCCTCTCAAGTTAATAACAATTTGGTCGCAAATTGATTACAAAAAATAACAAATTGAAATCTTTTAGGTAAAATTTGTACAGGCGGCGGTGGAATTATCTTGCCGCCTGCGTGGTATATATTATATGAAGCCTGATTATTTACAGAAAGGGTGCATCATATGAACGGCAATAATGATGATTTGCAGTCAATGATAGAAAAATACAAGCGCGAAATGATGCGTTATTCGGCCAGCCGTGCGGCGACCGAGCGCAAGCCGCAGCCCGAGCCGAAACCGGTTGAATCGACACCGCCGGTAGATCAGCCGGAGCCGCCTCAGCCGGTCGAGATTGCTCCGCCGAGCAGTCAGCCGGAAATAATTCAGCCGGAGCCGCTCGACGACCCGGAGCCGGTTACTGCGCCGCCTCCGGTTATCACCACCCGCCCCTACGGCAGTGCTGAGGGGACGGGTGACCCCATTGACGACACCGGACGGATGCGTGTCCGTGTGGTCACCGGCGACTCGTCGGTTCCGCTGCCGTCGGCATCGGTGGTGGTCACACGCCAAACACCTGACGGCGAGGAACTGATACGCATACTGACCACCGACAACGACGGGCTGACCCCCGAAATCGAACTGCCTACATACAACCGGCTTGAATCGGAGTCGCCCGATAACGAGGGTGCCAAATTTACTATATACAACATTTATACCGAGTACAGCGGATACCTGCCGGCCAAGAGCATCGGCGTGCCGATTTTCGGTGGCGTGACCAGCGTACAGACATTTGAAATGGTGCCGACGCCGGAGTTTTACAGCGGCGACAGCGTTAGCACAGCGGAAAACAGCGAGCCGCAGGATTTGTGAGGTGAACGGCAGTGACAGGAGAACCGTACATTCCCTCAACCATAACGGTGCACCTCGGCGCGCCCGACAGCAACGCCGAGAATGTGACCGTGTCATTCCCTGATTATATCAAAAATGTCGCGTCCAGCGAGATTTATCCCACCTGGCCGGAGTCGGCCATTCGGGCCAACATATATGCGCAGATATCATTTGCGCTCAACCGCATTTACACCGAGTGGTACAGAAGCCGCGGATACAACTTCGATATCACCAACAACACCGCCTATGACCAGGCCTTTGTCAAAGACCGCAGTGTGTTCAAAAATATCAGCGAGATTGTCGATGACATATTTAACGACTATGTCAGGCGCGAGGGTTATGTTGAACCCTATTTTACCCAGTATTGCAGCGGCCGCGGCACCGACTGCGACGGCCTCAAGCAATGGGGCACCGTGGACTTGGCCGAGCAGGGGTTGACGCCGCTTGAGATACTGAGGCACTACTACGGCGACGATATCGAGATAGTCGAGGACGCGCCTGTCATGGTAAACATGCCGTCCTACCCCGGGCGGGTGATCCGCGAGGGCGACGCCGGCCCGGCGGTGTTGCAAATTCAGCAGAGGCTTGCGCGCATTTCGGCCAATTACCCCGGCATACCGCGCATACCCAATCCCGACGGCGTGTTCGGCGCCGAAACCACCGACGCCGTGCGCAAGTTTCAGGAGGTGTTCGGCTTGACGCCGGACGGCATTGTCGGCAAAGCAACCTGGTACAGAATAGCCTACATATACACATCGGTCAAACGGCTGGCCGAACTGTCGGGCGAAGGCATACGCGTATCGGAGTTGTCACAGCAGTATCCGTCGGTGCTGGCGCCCGGTGCCGAGGGGTCATATGTGCGCATACTTCAGTATTATCTGGATGTCATTTCGCAGTTTTACAACACCGTGCCGCCGGTCGAGTCAACGGGAGTATATGACAGTCAGACCACCGACGCGGTCATCGCCTTTCAAAAGACTTACGGCCTGCCGACCGACGGCATTGTCGGCCGCAACACATGGGAGGACATACAGCGCGCATATCGCGGCATAGTCGACAGCAATGTCTTTACTCAGGAGGGTCTGCCGTTGTTTGAACAGACGGTGCGCATCGGTTCGACCGGGCTGGTCGTTGAGCAGGTGCAGGAGTATTTGAACGGCATATCGCCCTTTTATCAGGGTATACCGACGCTGGAGACAGACGGCGTGTTCGGGCCGGCTACCGAGCAGGCGGTAGTGGCCTTTCAGACACAGACCGGCCTGCCGCCGTCCGGCGTAGTCAATGAGGTAACATGGAATGAGTTGGTCAGCGCCTATTACGATTTGCGCTTTAGCGGAGAACTTCAGTCGGGTCAGTACCCCGGCGCACCTTTGCAACAGGAGGATCAGTGATGGATGAAAAACAGATAGAGGCACTTGCCATAGCCGATTTGCAAAGCCGACTGCGCATAATAGCAGAGGCTGACGGCCATCTGCCGCAGGTGGCGGTCGACGGCATCTACGGCGAGGAGACGGCCGCCGCTGTGCGTGCCTTTCAGCAGAGAAGGGGCATTGCGCCGACGGGAGCGGTCGACCTTGCAACATGGCAGTCGATAGAGGCCGCATACATCAAGGCGGTCAAAGCCTTGGCGCCGCCCCACGGGATAGAGCCCCTTCGGCCGGGTGCTGAAGAAATCAGGGTGGGCGACAGCGGTGCCGCTGTGCAAATGCTGCTGATAATGCTCAGCGACATATCCGAAAGGTTTGTAAATATTCCAAAAACAGATAAGAACGGTCTGTATGACGAGCAGGACGAGAAGGCTGTAAAGATCATTCAGTCACTTGCCGGCATTGAGCCAACCGGCGCGGTCGATTCGCAGACATGGACGGTCATTACGCGGCTGTTTAATTTATTCTTTGAGCGGGCGTGGCAGTAGTGGAAAAAGCCAAGTTTATCAAAAACGCCGCCATACTGACCGTGACATCGCTTGCCCTTCGCACCGTCGGCATGGTCTTTCGCATTTACCTGTCCAATAAAATCGGCGCCGAGGGAATGGGGCTGTATCAACTCATTTTCTCGGTATATATGCTGGTCGCAACATTTGCCACCAGCGGCATATGCACCGCCGTGACCCGTATGGTGGCCGACCAGTTGCAGTGCGGCACGGCGCGCTCGCTGAAGCGTACCATGCGCCTCGCTTTGCTGGGTGTAACGGCGGTGTCGGCGGCGACGGTGGTGCTTCTGCTCGCCTTTGCCGATACCATATCGCTGTGGTGGATTGGCGACATCCGTGCGGCGGCCAGCGTGCGCATACTGTCCTTTTCACTGCCCTTTATGGGCATATCGTCGTGCGCTCGCGGCTACTATATCGCCTGCCGCAATGTGACGGTGCCGAGCGCGGCACAGTTTACAGAGCAAATTGTGCGCATCGTTGTTATAATGGCGCTCATCGGCTGTTCGGCCGGGCGCGGGCTTGAGTACAGTTGCGCCGCGGTGCTAATCGGTGACACTGTCGCAGAGGCCGCCGGGTGTATGCTGGTGTATATAGGGTACCGCCGCGACCGCAAGCATAGGTTGGCGGCCATGCCCAACGGAGCGGCGGCACCTGCGCTTGGGCGCACCATGCTCAGCATTGCCGTACCCATTACCGCCGGCAAATATCTGACCAGCCTGCTGCGCACCTTTGAAAATCTGTTTGTGCCCGACCGTCTGTGCCGCTACGGTATGGCGCGGTCGGACGCGGTATCGTGCTTTGGCATGCTCAAGGGCATGGCTCTGCCCATACTGTTCTTTCCGGCGTCCTTCTTGACCGCCCTTTCCACCCTGCTGGTGCCGGAGGTAAGTTCGGCGGCGGCATCGGGCAATAAAGCGGCCATACGCTCGTCGGTTAAGCGCTCGGTCGAGATAACCCTATCGACGGCGGCGGTGATAGGCGGTATATTTTGGGTCTGTTCACAGCAGTTAGGGCGGGTGCTATACGGCAGCGAGGAGGTGGGCAGGTACATTCGTGTGCTGGCTCCGCTGACGCCGCTGATGTACCTCGAGAGTGTCGTCGACGGCATACTAAAAGGGCTCGGTCAGCAAAACCATTCCCTTGGATACAATGTCGTCGACTCGCTTGTTCGCATAACCCTCATAACGGTAATTGTGCCGCGCTTCGGCATGGACGGCTTCCTTGCGGTAATGGTGGTCAGCAATCTGCTCACGCCTCTGCTGTGCCTATATCGCCTGCTGAAGGTGAGCGAAGTGCGCTTGGCCGTCAGCGACTGGCTGATACGACCGACCGTTTGCGTTGCGCTGTCGGCGCTCTTGGCGCAGTATTTGGCCGTTGTGATAGTGCCCGACATAGTGTGCATATGCGCCGTTGCCGTGACCGTTCTCGGTATGTACGCCGCACTGATGTGGATAAGCGGCGGACTGGATGCCTTCCGTTTCGGCCAGCCGCGGCCGGTGACAAATAAAACCGTATCTGACGCGGAGTAATCCGCGGCCGATGCGGTTTTTTTCTGTGCGGCGACGGTTACATAATCGGTGCGTTTCCGCCATGCGCGGACAAATATGTGTTCATTCGGCAGTTTATGGTTGATATTTGCCGCCAAATGGTATAAAATATTAGTTAAAGATATCGAGATAGGACTAATGCTTATGAGTGAAAAACACTGCGCATACTGTAAGAGTATTTTATTTGATGACGACGATGTGGTTGTCTGCCCCGAGTGCGGAGCACCGCACCACCGCGCTTGCTACGATAAACTCGGTCACTGCGCCGAGCAGGAGCATCACGGTGAGCCGGCCGAAATTCAGCCGGCCGACACGGCACAGGAGCCGGGCGAGCGTGATATCCCGCCAGAGGGCATTAACCGCAACCGCACGGGGCACACCTGCAAAAACTGCGGAATGATAAGCACCTCCGACACCCTCTTTTGCCCCTACTGCGGCAACAAATTCGATGAGGACGAGGTCGAACCCCCTCATCAGCGCATGCCTCTCGGCGTGGGAAATATGAGAGTAGACCCCCTCGGCGGTGTCGACCCAAAGGCTCAAATCGACGGCGTCGACGCCGAGGATATAGCGCTCTATGTGCGCGTCAATACTGGTCGGTATGTGCCGCTGTTTGAGCACATGCACAAAAATAAACGCAAGGCGCACTGGAACTGGGCGGCATTTTTACTGCCTCAGCCGTGGCTTTTGCTCAGAAAGTGCTATTTGGCCGGCTTTATAAGCTGTGCCGCCGCGATAATATCATCGCTGATGAGCATGCCGGCTCTGCAGTTTGTGGCCAATTACATCGAGTCAATGCCGGTGGCGGCAAGCGCTCTTGAGGCATCGCAACTGCAGTATCAGGCGGTGACCAACATGCCGCTGTCACTGCAACTGCTTGTAATCGGCAGTGCCCTGCTGTCGCTGGCCGTCCGCATCATTGTGGGCCTGTTCGGTGACAAACTGTATAAGAACAAGGTGCTTGACAAAATTCACAGCATATATTCAAATGATGAAATTGACGACAAAAAGGGCGAGGTTTTCCGCGTCGGCGGCATCAATATATGGCTGGCCATCCTCGCTTTTATGCCTACCTTTTTCAACTTTTTTTAACCATAAGGAGTGTTTGGTATGAACGGAGAAAAACTGTGTCTTAACTGTGGCGTTATGAATGACTCCGAGTATCTGTTTTGCAAGCAGTGCGGCGCACCTCTGACAGCACAGCCGTATGCCGCGCCGCCGCGCACAATCGAGGGCGTAGCCGAGAGTGATGTAGCCGAGTTTGTGGGCCGCAAGAGCGGTACATATGTGCCGATTTTTGCCGAAATGAGTCTGACCGGCAAGAACAAGGTTAACCTGCTTGTTCTGCTCATCGGACTGCTTGTTTCACCCTTTATAGTGCCCTTTTGGTTTTTTCAAAAGCGCATGAACAAGGCCGGCTGGCTGACCTTCGGCATACTTGCGGCCATTCAGATTATCTCATTCGCTGTGAGCATTCCGCTCATGCAGAACATGCTGCAGTTGGCTGCGGGCAGTGCCGCCGGAATGGATTATGTTTTGGCCGAAAGTATGGGCGTGGGCGGTCTTTCGATTATAGGCAGCGGTATTTCTTTTTTGCTGGAGGCGATATCGTTTGCCATGGTCATTTACTGCGGCATCAAGTGCAACCGCATGTATATGAATCACTGCATCGGCAAGATAAAGGGCATCTCCGCCTCCTCAGCCGAGGAGTATCACGCAAAACTGGCCGAACTGGGCGGCGAGCGCAATGCTCTGTGGATTACCCTGCTGGTCATAACCGTCATTGCATTGATTTTGGCTACGACAGCCGTAATGGCCATTGTCTTGTCGGTTGTTTTTGGGGCGATGGCAGTTTAACACTAATACAGGAGGTTTGTTTTGATGAAAATTACCAAAGCAGTTATTCCCGCCGCGGGACTGGGCACGCGCGTTCTGCCGGCATCAAAGGCTATACCTAAAGAAATGCTGCCGATAGTGGACAAACCGGCTATACAGTACATCGTTGAAGAAGCGGTCGCGTCAGGCATCACCGATATACTCATAATAACCAACCGCGGCAAGGACGCTATGGAGGAGCACTTTGACTATGCTCACGAATTGGAGGCGCTTATGCGCCGCAAGGGGCGCGACGAACTGGCTGACGAACTGCATGCCATTGCCGGATTGGCGCACATCTATTTCATTCGCCAAAAGGATACCAAAGGACTCGGACACGCCGTTTTGCAGGCGCGGTCATTTGTGGGCAACGAGCCCTTTGCCGTGTTGTACGGTGACGATGTAATAAAGAGTAAAACACCTGTTACGGCACAACTCATAAGCGCGTTTGAGCGCACGGGCAAGGCGACGGTCGGCGTCAAAGCGGTGTCTTTGCAGGACATACACAAGTATTGCTCGCTCAAGGTGGAGCCGACCGACACCGATGGCATCATGCGCGTCAGCGACATGGTGGAAAAGCCGACCGACGAGCAGATAATGTCGCCATATGCCATACTCGGACGCTGCTTGCTGACGCCCGAAATATTTGACTGCATCGAGCGGGCCGGCGTCGGCACCGGCGGAGAAATTCAACTGACCGATGCCATGGCGCTTATGGCGCGCGAGAGCGGAATGACGGCGGTTGAGTTTGAGGGCAAGCGGTATGACATGGGCAACAAACTGGGCATGATGAAGGCGCAGGTTGAGTTTGCGCTTCAGCACAAGGAAATCGCAGAGGAGTTCAAAGACTACCTGAAAGAAATCGTAAAAGGACTGTAAAATAAGGGTGAGGAAAGTCTCTCCTCCCCTACCCGTCTGTTAAATAGCCCTGAATTTCAAGTGAAATTCGGGGCTATAATTTTTTGTATCAAGAAAAAGACCTTGCAAGATTGCTCTTGCAAGGTCAATTTTTCTATTGTGGTTTTACAAATTGGGTTTGCCCCAAATCAAAATCGGGCTGATTACTGTGCTTCGCGAATCGCGGCCTGCGCGGCGGCGAGGCGGGCAATGGGAACGCG
>JAQXHB010000080.1 GCA_029007015.1 Bacillota bacterium
AGCGTCATCCTGCTCCGCAACATGCTCAATGAGGTCGTTGCGGTACTTAGCAGCCTCTTCCTTCATATCGTCCGGAATAGGCTCATGACGAACATCCTTGCCGAGGTCATCATAGTAAACGATAGCGTCATTGTTGATAAGGTCGATAATACCCTTAAAATCAGCCTCCGAGCCAATCGGCAACTGAATCGGAACAGCATTGCACTGGAAGCGCTCTTTAATCATGTCAAGAACGTTGTAGAAGTTGGCGCCCATGATATCCATCTTGTTGATGTAAATCATGCGCGGAACCTTGTATTCGTCAGCCTGACGCCAAACGGTCTCAGACTGCGGCTCAACGCCGCCCTTAGCGCACAGAACGGTAACAGAGCCGTCAAGTACGCGCAGCGAACGCTGTACCTCTACTGTAAAGTCAACGTGTCCGGGGGTGTCAATGATATTGATACGATGCTCTTTCCAAAAGCAGGTGGTGGCAGCAGAAGTGATGGTAATACCTCTCTCTTGCTCCTGCTCCATCCAGTCCATTGTGGCGGCACCGTCGTGAGTTTCACCTATTTTGTGGTTGATACCGGTGTAAAACAGGATACGCTCAGTCGTGGTGGTCTTGCCTGCGTCGATGTGAGCCATGATACCAATATTTCTTGTTTTTTCAAGAGAAACCTTTCTTGGCATAACATCCTCCATAAGCCGAGTAAATCGGCATCAAACGAAATATCAGTCTAATACTACCATCTGTAGTGAGCAAAGGCCTTGTTAGCCTCGGCCATCTTGTGAGTGTCCTCACGCTTCTTGAATGCACCGCCGAGTCCGTTGGTAGCATCCATGATTTCACCGGCCAAACGCTCCTTCATAGTTCTCTCGGAACGGGCGCGGCTGTAATTGGTAATCCAGCGCAGGCCGAGTGTCTGACGGCGCTCGGGACGCACCTCGATCGGCACCTGATAGGTGGAACCGCCTACGCGGCGAGCCTTAACCTCGAGCTGGGGCATAACATTTTCCATAGCCTGCTCGAAAACTTCCAGCGGCTCCTTGCCGGTCTTGTCCTTAATGATGTCAAAAGCGTCATAAACAATCTTCTGCGCAACGCCCTTTTTGCCGTCGAGCATGATATTGTTGATAAGGCGTGTTACCAGCTTTGAATTATACATAGGATCGGGCAACACATCACGCTTTGCGATAAAGCCTCTTCTTGGCATCTCGCTTCCCTCCTTCACAAATAATGATATCATTGGTACTCGAATTCATGTGAATCCGTTTGCCAAGCGGGGCGAAAAATACTATATATTAAACGCCGCTGCTTGAACAAAAAATTTGCAGCGATATTTGCTACAATTACTTGGCAGCCTTCTTCGGACGCTTAGCACCGTACTTGGAACGGGCCTGCATTCTGTTGGCTACACCCTGGGTATCGAGCGTACCACGGACAATGTGGTAACGCACACCGGGCAGGTCCTTTACACGACCGCCGCGAATAAGCACAACGCTGTGCTCCTGCAGATTGTGGCCGATACCGGGGATGTAAGATGTAACCTCGATACCGTTTGAGAGACGCACTCTCGCAATCTTACGCAGAGCCGAGTTCGGCTTTTTCGGTGTGGTGGTAGAAACCTTTGTGCAAACGCCGCGCTTCTGGGGTGAATTTTGGTCGGTCATCATCTGCTTCTTGGTGTTCAAACCTTTGAGCAGTGCCGGTGCGGTGGGCTTGCGCTCCTGAGACTCTCTACCCTTGCGAACCAGTTGGTTAAAAGTAGGCATATTTTTCCTCCTCCCGTGATTTTTTATATTGATAACGGCCGAGCGGCCGATGTCAATCTGTAAGCATCAAAATGCGTGCGAGAACAGTACAGTCCCACACAATTATGAATGATAACACCAAAAGTGCCTGTTTGTCAAGAGATTTAGGCAATTTTTTGCATTTTTCAGTGTTAAAATCGGTATCTGTAAAACGCAGAATATTGCAAGGACGAATTAACGCCCTTGCAATATGTCACATTTATTCGGCAACAGCCTCGACTTCTGCCTCGGCGGTGTCAGCATCTCCGTGTTGGCAGCACTCGCACTCACCGTCCTCAGAGGTGTAGCACTTCATGCCGGTACCGGCCGGAACCAGTTTACCGATGATAACATTTTCTTTAAGTCCGAGCAGATGGTCGACCTTGCCCTTGATAGCCGCGTCGGTCAGGACACGCGTTGTCTCCTGGAATGAGGCGGCCGACAGGAAGGAGTCGGTTGCCAGCGATGCCTTGGTAATACCGAGCAGAGTGGGAGTATAGGTTGCGTGCCGCAAGCCCTCCTCGCCTGCCTCAATGCGAGCATCAACCTTAGCATTGGCCTCGTAGAACGAGCCGCGCTCGACGGTAGAGCCTGCAATGAGGTCGGTGTCGCCGGTATCCTCGATGCGGAAGTTGCGCATCATCTGGCGCACGATAATTTCGATGTGCTTATCGTTAATCTTAACGCCCTGCAAGCGGTATGTGCTCTGAACCTGAGCAATGATATAATCCTGAACGGCATTCGGGCCCATAACAGCCAAAATATCGTGCGGATTGAGAACACCGACGGTCAACGGGTCGCCCTTCTTGATAACATCGCCCTCGTTGACACAAATGTGGTAGCCGTAAGGAACAGCATACTTTCTCTCGTCGCCGTTTTCCTTATCGGTGACGATAATCTCGCAGTTGCGCTTGGCATCCTCCATGCGGACTACGCCGCCGATTTCGCTGATGAAGGCGGCATGCTTCGGCTTGCGCGCCTCAAACAGTTCCTCGACACGCGGCAGACCCTGAGTGATATCCTCCGCACTGGCAATACCGCCCGTGTGGAAGGTTCTCATTGTAAGCTGTGTGCCCGGCTCACCGATTGACTGGGCGGCAATAATACCGACTGCCTCACCGACGGTAACGGTGTCGCCGCTTGCGAGGTTGGCGCCGTAGCACTTCTTGCAGATGCCGTGGCGGGACTTACAGCCCAGAATCGAGCGAATGGTAATCTCGGGACGGGCAAGAATGCCCTTGTCAACCATCTTGTGCAAGGTGTCGACTACAGCCTTGGCGTGGTCAGCGGTCATCATGGTTTTGTTGTCGACCACAACTTCACCGGTGTCGGGGTCGCACAGCGTGTCAATCAGGTAGCGTCCGATCAGGCGCTCCTCCAGCGACTCGATGAGCTGATTGCCCTCTTTGATTTCGTAGACGAGCAGACCTTCATCGGTGCCGCAGTCGTCCTCGCGAATGATAACATCCTGCGATACATCAACCAGACGGCGGGTCAGGTAGCCCGAGTCGGCGGTACGCAGAGCGGTATCGGCCAGACCCTTACGGGCGCCGCGAGATGACAGGAAGTACTCAAGTACATTCAGACCCTCACGGTAGTTAGAGCGGATGGGAACCTCAATGGTCTTACCGGCGGTGTTGGCGATAAGTCCGCGCATACCGGCCAACTGACGAATCTGGCTCATAGAACCGCGCGCGCCGGAATCGGCCATCATGTAGATGGGGTTGAACTCATCGAGATTGTCTTTCAGCGCCGAGCCTATCTTCTCGGTAGTCTCGTTCCACGCCTTAATAACCAAGCCGTAGCGCTCATCGTCGCTGATAAAGCCGCGCTTGTAGTTGCGTGTAATGCGGTCGACTTCCTTCTCACCCTCGGCAATCATGCTGGCCTTGACCGGCGGGATGACGGCATCCGACACCGAAACGGTGATGGCGCCGCGGGTAGAATACTTGTAACCGGTCGACTTAATCTTATCAAGTACAATGGCGGTCTCAGAGGTGCCGTGCTTGCGGATGCAGCGGTCAATTATCTTACCCAGTTCGCTCTTGCCGACCTTGAACTGCTTAATCGAGCCGTCCTCGTCGCGTGTAAAGCAAACCTCGAGGTCAAGTTCGTGACCCTCGTTTCTCTTGGCAAAGCCCAAATCCTGCGGGATGGACTCATTGAATATGAGCGCACCGACGGTAGCGTCGATGAGGCGTGTAATCGGCTCGCCGTTCCACTCTCCGGTCATGCGCACCTTGATGGGTGAATGAAGGCCGACAGCCTTGCTCTCATAGGCCATAATGGCCTCTTCTTTATTTCTGAATACCTTGCCGACGCCCGGCTCATCCAGTTTGACAAGCGACAGATAGTAGGAGCCGAGTATCATATCCTGAGTCGGCACTGTAACCGGCTTACCGTCGGACGGCTTGAGCAAGTTGTTGGCAGCCAACATCAAGAAGCGAGCCTCTGCCTGTGCCTCGGCCGACAGCGGCACGTGAACGGCCATCTGGTCGCCGTCGAAGTCGGCGTTATAAGCGGTACAAACCAGCGGATGCAGTTTGATTGCGCGGCCCTCAACCAGCACCGGCTCAAAGGCCTGAATACCCAGTCGGTGAAGTGTCGGCGCGCGGTTGAGCAGTACCGGATGCTCCTTGATAACGGTGCCCAGCGCATCCCAAACCTCGTCACGGACGCGGTCGACCATCTTGCGGGCGGTTTTGATGTTGGTCGCAATCTTTTCTTCGACCAACCGCTTCATAACAAAGGGTTTGAACAACTCAAGCGCCATTTCCTTGGGCAGACCGCACTGATAAATCTTCAGTTCAGGGCCAACAACGATAACCGAGCGGCCGGAGTAGTCAACGCGCTTGCCGAGCAGGTTCTGACGGAAGCGTCCCTGCTTACCCTTGAGCATGTCTGACAAACTCTTGAGTGCGCGGTTGTTGGGGCCGGTCACGGCGCGGCCGCGGCGGCCGTTGTCGATGAGGGCGTCGACCGCCTCCTGCAACATGCGCTTTTCGTTGCGCACGATGATGTCGGGCGCGTTGAGCTCAAGCAGTCTCTTTAAGCGGTTGTTGCGGTTGATAACACGGCGGTAAAGGTCGTTCAGGTCAGAGGTCGCAAAGCGGCCGCCATCGAGTTGCACCATCGGGCGCAAATCGGGCGGGATGACCGGAATTACATCCAAAATCATCCACTCGGGCCGGTTGCCTGAGGTGCGGAATGCCTCGATAACCTCAAGGCGCTTAATCAGGCGAATACGCTTTTGACCGGTTGCGTTCTCCAGTTCCTCTTTCAACTCATTACTGAGTTGGTCAAGGTCAATTTCGGCCAAAAGTTCTTTTATAGCCTCGGCGCCCATGCCGGCGCGGAAACTGTCCTCATACTTTTCGACCATGTCGCGGTACTGGGCCTCATTGAGCAGTTGCTTCTTGACCAGCGGCGTATCGCCCGGGTCAATAACGATATACTGCGAGAAATAGAGGACGCTTTCGAGCACCTTAGGCGTAACATCGAGTACCAAACCCATTCTGGACGGAATGGTCTTGTAATACCAAATGTGCGATACCGGAGCGGCCAGTTCGATGCTGCCCATACGCTCGCGGCGCACCTTGGCGCGGGTAACCTCAACGCCGCAGCGCTCGCACACCTTGCCCTTGTAGCGGATGCGCTTGTACTTGCCGCAGTGACACTCCCAGTCCTTGGTGGGCCCGAAAATGCGCTCGCAGAACAGACCGTCACGCTCCGGCTTAAGGGTGCGGTAGTTTATTGTTTCGGGTTTCTTGACTTCACCGTAGGACCATTCTCTGATCTGCTCCGGTGAGGCAAGACCGATCTTTATTGATTCAAATTCATTAAATTCCACGATCGTTACCCCCCTATTATTCAA
Organism: Bacillota bacterium; assembly: GCA_029007015.1. GTDB lineage: Bacteria > Bacillota > Clostridia > Oscillospirales > Acutalibacteraceae > SUG1189. Next base: position 5,648 of record JAQXHB010000080.1, read on the forward strand.
AATCTTCTTCTTGGTCATCGCTGAAGTCATCGCTATACAGTTCGTCGTCAACAATCGACTCGCCGTTCTCATCCTCCAGGCCGAAACCGTCAAGATTGTCAGCCACATTTTCCTCATCAAAGGTTTCATCCTCAACAATCGGAATGTTCAGGCCGATATCGGCATCGTCATCAAAGTTCTGCTTGAGGTCAATCTCTTGGTTATACTTATCCAGCACACGGATGTCGAGACCGAGCGACTGCAATTCCTTGATGAGAACCTTGAACGACTCGGGAATGCCGGGTTTAGGAACATTCTGACCCTTGACGATGGCTTCGTATGTCTTGACACGGCCGACAACATCATCCTACTTGACAGTCAGAATCTCCTGCAAGGTGTATGCGGCACCGTAAGCCTCAAGAGCCCAAACCTCCATTTCACCGAAACGCTGGCCGCCGAACTGAGCCTTACCGCCGAGCGGCTGCTGAGTAACCAGCGAGTAGGGGCCGGTAGAACGGGCGTGAATCTTATCGTCAACCAGGTGATGCAGTTTGAGGTAGTACATGTAACC
>JAQXHB010000081.1 GCA_029007015.1 Bacillota bacterium
TGCGGCGCCTGTTTTGGCGCAAAGGTCAGTGAAGGTCTAAAAAAATTTAAAAAACTTTTGTAAACCTATTGACATATTGAGGAAAAGGTGGTAAATTATATAACAGTTAGCACTCAGTCTGCTTGAGTGCTAACACAAAAATCGACAGAGAGGTGAGAGGCAGTTGGAACTGAGTGAACGCAAGCAGGCCATTTTAGCCGCTGTTGTGCGCGACTATGTGCACACCGGCGAGCCGGTCGGGTCAAAGATGTTGTGCGATACTTTGGGCGGCCTTTCATCTGCCACCATACGCAACGAAATGAGCGACTTAGTCGATATGGGTTACTTGGAACAGCCGCATACTTCGGCCGGCCGCGTGCCCACGATCAAAGCCTATCGGCTGTATATCGACGCGCTCATGCAAGCGGCAGAACTGCCCCTCAGCGAGCAGGCGGCCATCGCTCGCGCCATTGCCGAGGGCGGCGCCGATGTGGAACAAACTCTGGCGGCCGCAGGGGCTGTGCTGGCCGGTATCACCGGCTGTGCCGCCATCACAACGGCCGAAACAGACGCGGCGACCAAGATTCACGGCATTGAGCTGATGCCGATGGGGCTTCATTCGGGGCTTATCGTGCTGGTTACCTCGGCGGGAGTTGTGAGCAGCAAACTGTGCCGATTCAGCACGGCGCTTACGCCGCATACGGTTGAGTTGTTCATGCGCCTTGCCCACGATGTGCTTGTGGGCACCGAACTGACCTCGTTCAATACGGCGTCAATACAGACCCTCATCGCCTCGCTGGGCGATAACGGGCTGGAACTGGTGCCGATTGTCAGCGCGCTGGGCAGTCTTATCGAGCAGTCGGGCCGCTCGCAGTTGCATGTGCAGGGTCAGGCCAATTTGCTCGGCTATCGCGAGATATCGCCCGTTAAGGCGCGGCAGATATTTGATTTGTTTACCCACGATGAGGAGATAATCAGTCTGCTCAACCGGCCGCGCGGCGTGCACGGGGTGATATTCGGCAGCGAGACCTGCTTTGATGCGCTGGACACATCAAGTCTGGTGGTTTCGCGGTACCGGCTGGGTGACGGCACCCACACCGGATATATCGGGGTGATTGGCCCGATTAGGATGAATTATGACCGCGTGATACCGAGCATCGGCTTTGTGACCGACCTGCTCGGCTCAATCAACACCAACTGACAGGAGGCTATTTAATTGGCAGAAAACGAGAAAAAGATCACGGCCGACGAGGTTGAGGAGATCGAAAACGCAGAGGCTTCTGCGCAGGCCGAGGAGGTTGTGCCCGATGCGGACCAACAGCCCGACCCACTTGAGGCGTTGCAGGCAGACCTCGACAACACCAAAGATATGCTCATGCGCACGGCGGCCGAGTTCGACAATTACAAAAAGCGCACCGAGCGCGAGCGCACACAACTGACCGAATATATCAAGGCGTCGACCGTTAAGCCGCTGTTGCCGGTGCTGGACAACATTGCCCGCGCAGGCGGCGGCGACACCGACCCGTCCGAGTACACCAAGGGGCTGGAGATGATTATCAAACAGGTGGCGGCCGCCGCCGAGCAGATGGGCATCAAAGCCATCGAGGCCGAGGGCAAACCCTTTGACCCCACCGTGCATGAGGCGGTCATGCATATCGAAGATGAGTCGCTGGGCGAGAACACCGTCGCAGAGGTGCTTCAGGCCGGATATATGCTGGGCGACACAGTCCTGCGGCCGGCAATGGTCAAGGTGGCCAACTAATACTGCATATAATAAAACAATATAAATAATTTGGAGGAATTTATCATGGGAAAAATTATAGGTATTGATTTGGGTACAACCAATTCTTGCGTGGCCGTTATCGAGGGCGGCGAGCCGGTGGTTATTGCAAACGCTGAGGGCGCGCGCACCACTCCGTCGGTGGTTGCATTTTCAAAGACGGGCGAGCGCATGGTCGGTCAGGTTGCCAAGCGTCAGGCCATCACCAACCCCGACCGCACCATTTCATCCATCAAGCGTGAGATGGGCAGCGCGTACAAGGTTAACATTGATAACAAGGATTACACTCCCCAAGAGATAAGCGCCATCATCTTGCAGAAACTGAAAGCCGATGCAGAGGCTTATCTGGGCGGCCCGGTGACCGAGGCGGTTATCACCGTTCCGGCATACTTTACCGACGCACAGCGTCAGGCAACCAAAGATGCCGGCAGAATTGCCGGTCTGGATGTTAAGCGCATCATCAATGAGCCGACAGCCGCCGCGCTGGCTTACGGCGTTGACAAAGAGAACGACCAAAAGGTAATGGTTTACGACCTCGGCGGCGGCACCTTCGATGTATCTATCATCGAAATGGGCGACGGCGTGCAGGAGGTTCTGGCCACAGCCGGTAACAACCGTCTGGGCGGCGACGACTTTGACAAGCGCGTTATGGACTATATCTGCGACACCTTCAAGGCCGAGAGCGGCATAGACCTGCGTGGCGACAGAATGGCCATGCAGCGCGTCAAGGAGGCCGCCGAAAAGGCCAAGATTGACCTCTCGGGCATGACCACCGCAGACATTAACCTGCCCTTTATCACGGCCGATGCGACCGGACCCAAGCACTTCGAGACCACCCTTTCGCGTGCCAAGTTCAACGAACTGACGGCCGACTTGGTCGAGAGCACCATGGGACCCGTGCGTCAGGCTTTGCAGGACAGCGGCTTGAGCACCTCTGACATTCACAAGGTGCTGATGGTCGGCGGCTCCAGCCGTATTCCGGCCGTACAGGAGGCTGTCAAGAACTTCATCGGCAAAGAGCCGTTTAAGGGCATCAACCCCGACGAGTGCGTAGCTGTCGGCGCG
>JAQXHB010000082.1 GCA_029007015.1 Bacillota bacterium
GTCATGTCGGCGGCATACGATAACCTGAGCGGGTCGCAGTCGGCCGCCGATGCCTTATTCGCCGCCATAAACCGCCGCCTTATCGTCACCGACGGTTCGATTGATTTGTCATCGACAATAGCCTCGGTCGAGGCGGAAATAAAGTCGCTCAAGGGCTCTATCACCGGCGAGGGGGCACGCATTGTGTCCGACCGAACGGGCTACTTTGTCTCGCAGGTCGACGGATACGAGAATGTGCTGACCTTTGACATGATTGACAACCTGACGCCAGATATGCTGGAGAGTTTACAGCCCGAGGAGACGGCACAAAACTGTATAGGCAAGACGGTCAGCGAGGTGGACTGGTACATCGCCGTTGCCGTCAGCATGGAGCAATCCCTGCGATTCAAAGAGGGACAGAGTTTGAGCGTCGAAATGCCGCTGTCGTCCATCAGCCGGCTGCCCGTAACGGTCAGCAAGATAAATAAAAGTTCAGTGACCGGCGACGCGGTGCTGGTACTTAAGTGCAACTACATGAACGGCGAGTTGGCGTGCATCCGCACACAGCCCACCGAAGTCATACTGAGCAGTTGTTCGGGTCTGCGCATTTCATCGTCGGCCATAAGGACGGTTGACGGCGTCAGAGGAGTTTACATCGTCAACGGCGTGCAACTCAAATTTGTGCCCATTGAACTGATATACACCGGCAACGGATTTATTATTTGCAAGTCGAGCGATACATCGGACGGACTGAGACTGTACGACGATGTTGTGGTCGGCGGCAAGGATTTGTACGACGGGAAGGTTGTTAAGTAAATGCTCGAGAGAATGAAAGATTTTGATGAAAACTACAAAGATATCAAAGAGCGCATGAGCGACGCCGCGCTCAAGGCCGGCCGAAAACCGAGCGATATCCGCCTGCTGGCGGCGGTCAAAACTGTGCCCGCCGAGGTCATCAATTACGCTGTTTCGCAGGGACTTGATTTGATTGGCGACAACCGCGTGCAGGAGATGGAGCAGAAACGGCCACTGCTCATAAATGAGCCGGAACACCACTTCATCGGCCATTTGCAAACCAATAAGGTCAAGAACATTGTCGGCAAGGTCGACATGATTGAGTCGGTCGATTCACTGCGTCTTGCGGCTGAGATATCGCGTCAAAGTGCGGCCGCCGGTACCGTAAGCGATGTACTGCTGGAGGTAAATATCGGCAGGGAGCAGAGTAAATCGGGCTTTTATGCCGAGATGCTTGACGAGGCGGTGGCCGAAATTGCCCAAATGGGGCACATCAGGGTGCGCGGACTGATGACCATACCGCCGATATGTGACGGAAAGGAAAAAAATTGCGCATATTTTGAGCAAATGCAAAAAGTGTTTATTGACATTTCGGGCAAAACAATGGATAATGTAAATATGGACTATCTGTCTATGGGCATGTCGGATGACTTTGAGCAGGCCATCGCTTTCGGCTCAAATATTGTGCGCATAGGTACCGCACTGTTCGGCGCCCGCAACTATAACAAATAATTTATCTCGAAGGAGTGTTTAACAATGGCTTTTGATAAGTTCATGAAGTTTCTTACATCCAACGGTGACGACGAGTACGAGGACGAATACTACGAGGACGATAAGAACGAGTCCTACAACGAGCAGAACTCTGCCCGCAGCAAGGATTACGATTTGGACGATGTCTATTCTTCGGCGTACAGCACCCGCCGTGAGTCGTCACGCCGCGAGCGCGACAGCAAGGTCGTCAGCATGAATCAGGCCGCGCCCGGTCAGATGCAGGTTGTGCTGGTCAAGCCCGAAAGATTCGAGGATGCACCGTCGATTGCCGACCACCTCAATGCCAAGCGCTCGGTTGTGGTAAATCTGGAAAAGGCGCAGAAGGATATAATCCGCCGCCTGGTAGATTTTCTCAGCGGCGCGGCATATGCCAACGGCGCACAGATTAAGCGCGTGGCCAACAATACATTCATGATTACTCCATCCGAAGTTAATATCATGGGTGACATGCTCATGGACGATACTGACAGCGGCTCGCTGTATCGCTAATCGGTATGCTCTCTGACGAGGACAAGCTGATTGTCGCCCGTGTGCAGGATGCCGTCCGCTCAGCGAGTGAGCGATATGTATCACGCTTCATCGGATTTCTTGATGAGCATAAACTGTCTCTGGCAATAGATACTGCGCAGGCCGAGGGATACCGCAACTTCATTTCATGGGGCGGCTATCCGTTGGCCAATCGCTGTATTTTCGGGGTTTTTGCTCCGTATGATGAGCCGAGCGTCGACGGTATGCCCATATGCGCCGTGCGGGCTGAGTACCGCAAGTCGGCTTCGCTCAGCCACAGGGATTTCTTGGGCAGTTTGATGAGCGTCGGTATAAAGCGCGAGTCGGTGGGTGACATACTTGTCGGTGAGGGCAGTACGGTCATATTTTTGCACCGAGACATTTGCGAATATGTCCTGCGCGAGCTGACCAAGGTCGGCGGCGAGGGGGTCAGACTGTCGGTCGTTGACGGTGCCGACATTGACTATCAGCCGCGCTTTCAGGATATCAGGGACACACTTGCGTCGGCGCGCGCCGACTGTGTGGTAGCGTCGCTTGCGCGCCTTTCACGCACAGCGGCGGCCGAACTCATCGGTGACGGGGCGGTGTTTATCAACCATGCTGAGTGCTCGCGCACGGCTGACAGCGTATGCGACGGCGACACGGTGAGCATTCGCGGATGCGGAAAATTCATTATTGACAGTATCGGCGGGCAAACGCGCAAGGGGCGCATAATTTTGTCCGCACGCAAATATATATAATCGACAGGTACCGTTTAACGGAAAGGAATGTGAATAACATGATTACTTCTGCAGATATCAGGGAAAAACAGTTTCAAAAATCGGGCATGAGCGGTTACAAGCAGTCGGATGTTAACGCATACATGGACCAACTGGCAAGCACGCTTGATGCACTGTCGGCCGAAAAGGCCGCGCTTGAGCGTCAGGTGCAGGAGTATGCCTCAAAGGTGGACGAGTACAAGAAAAATGAAGGGGTGCTGCAGACGGCTCTGCTTAACGCTCAGCGGCTGGCCAACGAAATCACCGTCGGCGCCAAGAATGACGCTGAAGGTATCGTGTCCGAGGCCAATCAGACGGCCGAGCAGTTACTCGCCAGGGCCAAGGCGGAGGCGTCTGCCTTGATGCAAGAGGCCGAGAGCAAGTCCCGCGAGATGCTGGAGCGCTCGCAGGAGGCGGCCGATAAACTGACCGACAACACTAGGCGCGAGGCGGCGCTGATGATCGAGTCGGCCAAGCAGACGGCCGATGACGAGATCGGCCGCGCAAGGGAGGCCGTATCGCGGCAAAAAGATTTGCTCAGCGCACTCAAACTGGAGGTTGCCTCCTTTAAAACCGATATCATGGCAAAGTATGACGCGCAAATTCTGCTGATAAAATCACTGCCGGACGAAATCGACGCCGAGACAGGCAAGCAGGTCAGCGATGTGCTGGCTGATGCAATTAAATCCGAACCGTCGGGCGATATGCCTGATGAACGCAATCAGGTTGAGAAAATTATTGACGAGATGGCGCTCGATATTGAGTACGCCGAGGAGACGGTTGAGGAGGTCAAGAGCCGCGTTGCGGCCATAGACGCCGACAGTTCCGCCGAGAGCGAGCGTGAAACTCCCTTAGAGGATATGCCCGAGGGGTCGGTTGAGGCTCCCGCAGAGGAGCCGGTCGAGGAGCCGGTCGAGGCCGAGCAGGTTGCCGACGAGCAGCCGCCGCGCAGAGGCGGCTTCACCATTCGCCTGCCCGAGGATGACGAGGATGATACCCTTCCGCATACCGACGGCGGCACACTTAACTTCGGCGGCCAACTCAGTTTCGGCGGAAGCGAGGCCGAATCCGATAAATAATTTGCTTTTGTCGGGGGAAATAAATGAAGCGCTATGTATCACTCATTGTCGCAGTGCTTGCGGTGGCGGCCGACCAGATTAGCAAGTGGTATTTTGCCGCGAACTATCAGTTGTACGAGTCACACAATGTGCTGGGTAGTTTGGTTAAGTTCACCTATATTCACAACTACGGAGCCGTCGGCGGCATGCTGGCCGGTGCGCCGTGGGTATTCAATATAATTACTGTTGCCGTTGTGCTGTTTCTTATTTTCTTGCTGGCTGCCGGCCGCGTCAAGAGCAGTTTGCTGCGCTGGGCGTTTACGCTGGTGGTGTCGGGCGGCATCGGCAACATGATTGACCGCCTCTCAAACGGTTATGTCGTCGATTTTATTGATTGCAACGGCATGTATTTTCCGTGGATATTCAATATAGCCGACAGTTTGGTTGTCATCGGGTGCGGACTTATTTTGCTTTACTATCTGCTGGACACCGTCCGCGAGATACGCGCCAAGCGAGGAGCCGACAATGCCGAGACTTGAGTTGACGGCCGACGGCTCTGCCCAGCGGCTGGACAGTTATATCGCCGCACACAGTCAACTGACCCGCTCGGCGGTGGCCAAACTGTGCGACGCCGGCGCCGTGACCGTTGGCGGCCGCACGGCTGACAAAAAGGACAAGCCGGCGCAGGGCGACATAATCGTCATCGACCTGCCTGAGCCGCAGGCGGATACGGCCGAGCCGCAGGACATCGCACTGGACATCGCATATGAGGACGGAGACCTGCTTGTGGTCAACAAGCCCAAGGGCATGTGCGTTCACCCGGCGCCCGGCAACAGCGACGGCACACTGGTTAATGCACTGCTGGCTCACTGCGGCGACAGTCTGTCGGGCATAAACGGCGTCATACGGCCGGGCATCGTCCACCGCATTGACAAGGACACCAGCGGCCTGCTGATAGTGGCCAAAAATGACCGCGCGCACAATCTGCTGGCCGAGCAGATTAAGGAACATTCCTTCAACCGCGAGTATGAGGCGATAGTTTACGGCAATGTTAAAAATGACGAGGGTGTGGTAGATGCACCCATCGGGCGCCACCCCGTTAAGCGCAAGCAAATGTGCGTAACGCAGAAAAATTCGCGCAGCGCCGTCACCCATTATAGGGTGCTCGAGCGTTTTGGCGATTTCACATACATCAGACTGCGGCTGGAGACCGGCCGCACCCACCAGATACGCGTGCACATGGCGTATATCGGGCATCCGGTGGCCGGCGACCCGGTGTACGGGCCTCGCAAAGTTATAGGTGAACTGGACGGCCAGTGTCTGCACGCGCGGCACATCGGATTCGTTCATCCCGATGGGCGGTATATGGAATTTGAAAGTCAATTGCCCGATTATTTTGTGCGATTTTTGGATAAGTTAAGAAATAGGTGAAACCCACTCAGATGCAAAAAGATTTGTCAAACTGGCTTATAGTGTCGGACATCGACGGAACACTGCTCGACAGCAAAACGGGCGAAATCGCTCCGCGCAATATAGAGGCAATCAACCGTTTCATATCGCTGGGCGGCAAGTTCAGCCTTGCCACCGGTCGGGCGAGCGTAGTGATTAAGGGGATACTCGACCGGGTGCCGGTCAGTTGCCCGCTTGTTGTCTGCAACGGCAGCATGATATATGACCCCACGGTCGACCGCGTCGTATATTATTGTGAGATGAGCGACGAGGCCAAGCGGTTTGCAATCGAAATGGCCGATTTCAGGACGAGCATCGGGCTGGCGGTATATAACGAAAATGATATGCTGGTGATAAAGCGTACTCCGAATATCGGCTGGCTGGTCGATTACGAGTCGGCGGCGCCCGTTGAGATGGAGCCGGACGAGGCGGTCAAACACATTTGGTGCAAGGCGGTGTTGGTTGGCGATGTCGAGGACATCAGCGCACTGGGCGCGCACTATGAGCGCCTCGGCTCGGGGCACTGCGGTACTCGCGGGGTGGCGTCGATGGAATTGATTTTTGAGTTATTGCCGAGTGGGGCATCCAAGGCGTCGGCCCTCAAGCGGCTGGGTGAGATGCTGGGCGTGCCGCATGAGCATGTTTGTGCAATCGGTGACTACTACAACGACGCCGAGATGATTGCTTACGCCGGCGTCGGCGGCGCGGTGGCCACTGCGCCCGACGAAATCAAGGCGACGGCCGACATTATCACCGGCACAGCCGCCGATGGCGGAGTGGCCGACTTTATCGACCGCATAATTGAATTAGCCTGAATAACCGGCGCGCGTGTTCAGCGGCGCACGCGTCGGAGGGAATAAATTATCAAAATAATATATTCGCTGAGGACAAGGAGAACTTAATGGACGCAAAACTGAGAAAACAACTCGAAATAGCGGCATGTAAAATTCGCATGGGTGTTATCGAGGGCACCTACAATGCTAAATCGGGTCACCCCGGCGGCTCTCTGTCGATAGCCGATGTGCTGGCATACCTCTACTTTGTGCAGATGAGGATTGACCCCAGTGAGCCTAAGGCGGCCGACCGTGACCGTCTGGTGCTCTCAAAGGGACACGCCGCACCCGCCCTTTATTCGGCGCTTGCACTGCGCGGATTTTTTCCGACAGACGAAATCAAACGCCTGCGCAAGACCGGCGAGATGCTTCAGGGTCACCCCAGCATGAAGTGCGTCCCCGGCGTTGATATGAGCACCGGCTCGCTCGGTCAGGGCATATCGGCCGCCTGCGGCATGGCTCTGTCGGCCAAGCACTTCGGTGATGATTACAAGGTTTACGCCATACTCGGTGACGGCGAAATTGAGGAAGGTCAGGTGTGGGAGGCCGCCATGTTCGCCGCCCACAAGAAACTGGGCAATTTGGTCGCATTTGTCGACTGCAACGATCTGCAAATCGACGGCACCGTTGACGAGGTCAACTCGCCCAAGCCGGTTGATGCGAAGTTTGCCGCCTTCGGCTGGAATGTGCAGATAATCAACGGCCACGATTTTGACGCAATCGAGGCGGCTTTGGCCACCGCATTTAAGAATGATAAGCCCACCGCCATCATCATGAACACTGTCAAGGGCAAGGGCGTTTCGTTTATGGAAAATCAGGTCGGCTGGCACGGCTCTGCTCCTAACGCCGAGCAGTATGCCGCCGCTATGGAAGAACTGAACACGGCTTTGGCCGCAATGGAGGGTTAAAACAATGGCAGATGTTAAGAAAATCGCTACCCGTGACGGCTATGCTGAGGGGTTGATAGAATTGGGCGCACAGCGCGATGATATTATCGTGCTGGACGCAGACCTTGCCGCCGCCACCAAAACCGGCGCATTTAAAAAGGTTTATCCCGACAGCTTTTACGACTGCGGTATCGCTGAGCAGAATATGATTGGCATTGCCGCCGGTATTGCCGCAACCGGCAAGACCGTTTTCGCCAGTTCGTTTGCCATGTTTGCCGCCGGCCGTGCATTTGAGCAGGTGCGCAACTCGCTGGGCTACACCCATCTGCCGGTCAATATCGGCGCCACCCATGCCGGCATTTCGGTCGGTGAGGACGGCGCATCCCACCAGTGCTGTGAGGATATTGCTCTCATGCGCACCATTCCCGGCATGACCATCATCAACCCGGCCGATGCTGTTGAGGCAAAGGCGGCTACCATCGCCGCCGCCGAAATTGACGGCCCGGTATACCTGCGATTCGGCCGACTGGCTGTTCCGGTCATTTTTGACGACGGTTATAAGTTTGAGGTAGGCAAGGGACGCGTGCTGGTCGAGGGCAGTGATGTTACTGTCATCGCCACCGGCCTGATGGTCGAGCGCGCGCTGGCTGCCGCCGAACAACTCAAGGCGGAGGGCATAAACGCCCGCGTCATCAACATGGCCACTATCAAGCCGCTTGACAACGATATCGTGCTGGCCGCCGCCCGCGAGACGGGCGCCATCGTCACCGCCGAGGAGCACTCGGTCGTTGGCGGACTGGGCGCCGCAGTGGCAGAACTGCTCAGCGAGCAGTTGCCCACACCGGTTTTGCGCGTAGGTGTCAACGACACATTCGGTGAATCCGGCCCGGCAGTTGAACTGCTGGAGAAGTACGGCCTGGGCGTCAAGGACATTGTCGAAAAGGCCAAGCAGGCAGTATCTCTCAAAAAATAATCAGTTGCCCAAATTCAAAGGGAGTTGCCCGATTTGTCGGTGCGGCTCCCTTTTTGTTGTTGCCAAAATGATACGGCTGTGGTATAATATTATGAATAATTGGGTTGTTATACCCAATTTACATTTGGGAGTGTGACTGCGGTGATAATATTGGGCATTGACCCCGGATATGCAATTGTCGGCTGTGGCGTGATTGATTACAGCGGCAATCGGTTTTCGGTGCGTGAATACACCGCCGTTACCACGCCGGCCGGCACCGATTTCAGCCGCCGGCTGGAGATGGTTTATGACGGCGTAATAGCCCTCATCGAGCGTCACCGCCCGCAGGCACTGGCCATAGAAAAACTATATTTTAACAACAACATAACCACCGGTATACCGGTTGCCGAGGCGCGCGGCTGTATTCTTTTGGCGGCTCAGAAAATGGGCGTGCCGATTTACGAGTACACCCCGCAACAGATTAAGCAGGGCGTCACCGGATACGGCAAGGCCGAGAAAAAGCAGGTCATCGAGATGACGCGCATGCTTCTGCGGCTCGACAAGGCGCCGTCGCCCGACGATGTAGCCGACGCTTTGGCCGTCGCCATCTGTCATGCCCATGTCTCCGGCTCACTGCTGGGGCGATTGAGATATCAGGAGGACTGACATGTTTTACTCACTCACAGGTCAACTCATACACACCGATGCCGCCTGCGCGGTCATTGAATGCGGCGGCGTCGGGTTCAAGTGCTTTGTTTCGCTGTGCACGCTCAAGCGCTTGCCAAAGACCGGCTCAACGGTCACCCTTTACACTTACCTGAATGTGCGCGAGGACGCGCTTGATTTGTTTGGTTTTTACGACACGGCGGAACTGGATATGTTCAAGTTGGTAACATCGGTCAGCGGCGTCGGCCCCAAGGTGGCCATGTCGATACTGTCCGAATTTACGCCCGACAAACTCTGCCTGCTCATCGCCACCGGCGACTCAAAGAGCATCACCAGAGCGCAGGGAGTCGGCCCCAAGGTGGCTCAGCGCATCACGCTGGAGTTGAAGGACAAGGTCGGCGGTCTGGAGGCGGGCAGCGGCGAGGATGTCGTCGCGGCCGGCGCCGTCAGCGCATCCAAGAATGCGGCCGACGCAGTCGAAGCACTGGTGTCGCTCGGTTTTACTCAGGGCGAGGCGGCTTTGGCCGTGGGCAAGTTGGATAGTGAACTGCCGGTAGAGGAACTTATCCGTCAGGCGCTCAAGTCTTTGGGCAGCCGACTTTGAGAGGTGATATAATTGGATAATATCAGTTATAACGAAACCGACTTTGAAAATCGCATACTTGCCCCCGAATATGTCGGCGCCGACGACGGCGAGATAGAAACATCGCTGCGTCCGCGCACGCTGAGTGAATACATCGGTCAGGACAAGGCTAAGGAAAATCTGTCAATATATATGCAGGCCGCCAAGAAGCGCGGGGAACCGCTCGACCATGTCCTGCTGTACGGCCCACCCGGCTTGGGCAAAACGACGCTGGCCGGCATCATCGCCAACGAGATGGGCACCAATTTGCGCGTTACCTCCGGACCGGCCATCGAAAAGCCAAAGGATTTGGCGTCGCTTTTGTCCAATTTGAACGAGGGTGATGTGCTGTTTATCGACGAAATACACCGCCTCTCGCACAGCGTCGAGGAGGTGCTTTATCCGGCGATGGAGGACTACTGTCTGGATATCATCATCGGGCAGGGGCCGGCCGCGCGCTCCATACGGCTGGACATTCCGCACTTTACTCTGGTGGGCGCGACAACCCGTTCAGGCCAGTTGGCGGCTCCGTTGCGCGACCGCTTCGGCGTACTGCTTCGGCTGGAGTTATACACACCGGAGCAGTTGGCTGACATTGTAGAGCGCTCGGCGGGCAAGTTGAATGTGCCCATCGACCGCGACGGCGCACTGGAGATAGCCTCGCGCTCGCGCGGCACTCTGCGTATCGCCAACCGACTGCTCAAGCGTGTGCGCGATGTGGCGCAGGTCATCGACGACGGCGTCATAACGGCTGATGTGGCCGGACGCGCCCTTGACCGCTTTGAGATAGATGAACTGGGGCTTGATGAGTTTGACCGCAAGATGCTGACAACCATCATTACCATGTACGGTGGCGGCCCGGTGGGGCTGGAGACGCTTGCCGCGGCAGTGGGCGATGAGGCGGTGACCATTGAAGATGTGTACGAGCCGTATTTGATGCAGATAGGTTTTTTAAACCGCACACCTCGCGGTCGCTGTGTGACGCGCGCCGCATATGAACATTTGGGTATAGATACTGATGATTTGCAAACCACATTATTTTAATGGAGAGTGTGAGATATGGGGAAAATTTTCGGAACTGACGGAATCAGAGGCATCGCAAATACAGGACTGACATGTGAACTGGCTATGAAACTCGGCCGCGCGGCGGCATCGGTACTGGGCGGCGAAAACGGCCGACCGAAGGTGCTTATCGGCAAGGACACCCGTGCGTCGGGCGACATGCTCGAGGCGGCGCTGACGGCGGGGCTGTGCTCGGTCGGTGCCGATGTAATTTCGGTGGGCGTTGTGCCGACTCCGGCTGTGGCCTATTTGGTGCAAAAGTACGGCTGTGATGCCGGCGCCATGATTTCGGCGTCCCACAATCCGTGTGAGTACAACGGCATCAAGTTGTTCAGCGGCGACGGATACAAACTGCCCGACAGCACCGAGGAAAAAATCGAGCAGTTGTTAGAGGGTGACATCGAGTTTGACTGCCCCACTCACGGCAATGTCGGCCGCGTCACTGTCGGAGAGGATGCGCTGGCCGATTACATAGAGTACATTTCCGATACTACCGATTGTCGCTTTGACGGCATGAAAATCGGCCTTGACTGCTCCAACGGCTCGGCATCTGACAGCGCCAAGGTGCTCTTTGAGATGCTCGGCGCAGAGGTGTACTGTGTTGCCGACCGTCCGAATGGCGTCAACATCAACGACAACTGCGGTTCGACCCACATTGAGAACATTGCCGCTGTAGTCCGCGAGCAGGGCCTCGACCTCGGCTTTGCGTTTGACGGCGACGCCGACCGATGCCTGGCCGTTGACGGCGACGGTAATCTGGTTGACGGCGACAAACTGATTGCTATAAACGCCATCGATATGAAGTCGCGCGGCCGTCTCAACAAGAACAAGGCGGTGGTGACCGTCATGTCAAATATGGGATTTTTCCGCTCCATGCAGGACAATAATATAGACAACGCTATAACCAAGGTGGGCGACCGCTATGTGCTGGAGGAGATGGTGCGTGATGACCTCTCTATCGGCGGCGAGCAGTCGGGCCACATCATATTTCTCGACTACGCCACCACGGGCGACGGCCAGTTGTCGGCCGTTCAGACCCTGTCGGCCGTTAAACGCAGCGGCAAGAGTTTGGCGCAATTGGCCGAGGTGATGACCGTTTATCCGCAGGTGCTCATCAACATCACTGTTTCAGACAGTAAGAAGGCCGAGTTGTTCACCGACAGCGAAATTGCCGCCGCCATCAAATCGGCCGAGCAAACTTTGGGCGATGACGGGCGTGTTTTGGTGCGCGCGTCGGGCACGGAGCCGCTGGTGCGCGTGATGCTTGAGGGCAAGGAACTGGCACTGATAGAGAGGCTCGGAAACGAGATTTCGGATGTGGTTGCAGAGCGTTTGTGCGGCACTGTCAAGAGGTAATTGCTGTTGAGAGAAGTTACGGATTTTCACGATTATGAGTTGCTCGATGCGACCGACGGCGAGCGGCTTGAGAGGTGGGGCGACATTATACTCATTCGTCCCGACCCGCAGATAATATGGCGCACCCACCGCAAAAGCAGTCTGTGGAATGACGCGCACGCGCGATATGTCCGCTCATCGAGCGGTGGCGGCCACTGGGAAAGGTACAGGAGTGTGCCCGATGTGTGGAGCATCGGCTGGCAGGGGCTTACCTTTAACCTCAAGCCGATGGGATTTAAGCACACAGGGCTGTTTCCCGAGCAGGCGGTCAACTGGCGGCTTATGGGCGACATAATTCGCTCGTCCGACCGACCGCTCAAGGTGCTCAATCTGTTTGGCTATACCGGCGCCGCTACGCTGGCATGTGCCGCCGCCGGCGCTTGTGTGACACATGTTGACGCCGCCAAGGGAATGGTGCTGTGGGCAAAGGATAATGCGGCGGCCAGTGGGCTTGCCGACCGGCCCATACGCTGGCTGGTCGATGACTGTGTCAAGTTTGTTAAGCGCGAGATACGCCGAGGCAATAGGTATGACGGCATCGTGATGGACCCGCCGTCCTATGGGCGCGGCCCCAACGGCGAGGTTTGGCGGTTGGAGGAGCAACTGTACGAGCTATTGCAACTGTGTGACCAATTGCTCAGCGATGATGCGCGCTTTTTGGTGCTCAATTCGTACACAACGGGGCTGTCGCCCAGCATAATGAAATATTTGCTCTCGACAGTCATCGGCGGCAGCAGGGGTGGCTCGGTCGACTGTGATGAAATCGGTCTGCCGGTCACATCAATGGGCATGGCTCTGCCGTGCGGCAATACGGCCTTGTGGATAAAGTGATAAAGGGATTTTCTTATGCAGGACAACATTATTACACTGGAAAATGTTTCATTTGAATATACCGACGATGACGACCACGCCTCTCATCCGGTGTTCAGCGGGCTTGATTTGTCTATTGCGCGCGGCTCGTTCACCTGTGTGCTGGGGCACAACGGCTGCGGCAAATCGACCATGGCCAAACTGCTCAACGGGCTGAACAAGCCGGCATCGGGAAAGGTTACGGTCGACGGCATGGACACCGCCGATGAAAGCCGCGAGTCTGCCATTCGTCGACGCGTCGGCATGGTATTCCAAAACCCCGACAATCAGATGGTGGCAACCATCGTCGAGGAGGATGTGGCATTCGGCCCCGAGAATATCGGCATCGCCCCACAGGAGATACGCAAACGGGTAGACTCCGCTCTGCGCGCCGTGGGTATGTATGAGTACCGCACACACGCAACGCACAAACTATCGGGCGGACAAAAGCAGAGGGTGGCCATTGCCGGAGTGCTGGCAATGCACCCTGAGTGCATTGTGCTCGATGAGCCGACAGCCATGCTTGACCCGCAGGGCAGGGCAGAGGTCATCTCGACGGTCAAACAACTCAACCGCGAGCGCGGCATAACCATCGTGCTCATAACCCATTACATGGATGAGGCGGTCGAGGCCGACCGCATAGTGGTCATGGACAGCGGCCGGATTATTATGGACGGCGCACCGCGCGATGTATTTTCCCGGGTGGATAAACTGCGCAGTGTGGGGCTGGATGTGCCGCAGTCGGCCGAGTTGGCCTATCGGCTCAGTCAAAACGGCGTGGATATTCCCGGTGATGTTTTGACACCGGAGGAATGTGCACGCGCTATCGCAAGGGTAATCAAATCGGAGGTATAAAGTTTTGGCAATTGTTCAAACAGAGGGACTGACCTATGTTTACGGCGAGGGCACGCCCTACCGCAAAACGGCAGTCACCGATGTCAGTTTTGCAATAACCGAGCCGGGGATAGTGGCCATTATCGGCCACACCGGCAGCGGTAAGTCGACACTCATTGAGCATCTCAATGGGCTTATGAAGCCGACGGCCGGCACGGTAATGATTGGCGATAAAAACATATGGGACGACCCCAAGCAAATCAGGCAGGTTCGCTTTAGGGTGGGGCTGGTATTCCAATACCCCGAATATCAGTTGTTTGACGAAACCGTAAGGTCGGATATCGGCTTTGGCCCGCGCAATATCGGGCTTGAAGCCGATGAGATTGAGCGTCAGGTGCTGTGGGCGGCCGACACCGTCGGCATTAAGCACGACTTGCTCGATAAGTCGCCCTTTGATTTGTCGGGCGGCGAGAAGCGGCGTGTGGCTATCGCCGGCGTGCTGGCCATGCGGCCGGAGGTGCTCATTCTCGATGAGCCGACGGCCGGACTTGACCCCAAGGGACGCGACCGCCTGCTTAGGTGCATCACCGACTACCAGCGCCAAAACAACACGGTGGTCATCATGGTGTCGCACTCTATGGAGGATGTCGCACGCGTGGCCGACCGAGTTATTGTAATGAATGACGGCCACATCGAACTTGACGGCGGCACACGCGAGGTTTTCGGCCGGTCGGAGCAACTTAGGCGGTGCGGGCTGGGCGTGCCCGAGGTCAGCCGCATAGCCGACCAACTGCGCGCCCTCGGCGTCGATGTTCCGAGCGGGCTTTTGACCGTTGATGAGATGGTGAAGGCGCTTTTGCCCATGATGAAGGGCGGTGACTGCAATGCTTAAGGATATGACCATGGGCCAGTATTTTCCAACCGGCTCGGTCATTCACCGACTGGATGCCAGAGTCAAACTGATTTGCACAATAGCGTTTATTGTCGCCATATTTATGACCGATAATTTCATCATGCTCGGCTTTTGCGCGGTCGCGACAGGGGTAATGATAGCCGTCTCCAAGGTGCACATCAAACTCTATCTCAAGATGCTCAAGTCGATTTGGCCGGTCATTGTGCTCACCTCGATACTCAACATCTTTTATGTTAAGGGTGACACGCTGGTCTCATTTTGGATAATCAATATCACAGTTCAGGGTGTGCTAAAGTCGGTGTTCATTGCACTGCGCATCATGCTGCTGATACTGGTCAGTTCCATGCTGACCTACTGCACATCTCCCACCGAACTGACCGACGGCATTGAGCGGCTGCTTTCGCCCCTCAGGCATATCGGTTTGGGTGAGGCGGTACACACGCTGGCGATGATGACATCCATTGCCATGCGGTTTATACCGACGCTGGTGGACGAAACCGAAAAAATTATGAACGCGCAAAAGGCGAGGGGCGCCGATTTTGATTCAGGCAATCTGATTGGCCGCGTCAAGGCCATGCTGCCGATAATGATACCGTTGCTGATGTCGGCCGTCCGCCGCGCAATAGATTTGGCTCAGGCCATGGAGTGCCGCTGTTACAACGGCGGCGCCGGCAGGACAAAGATGAAACAGTTGCACATCGGCACGCGAGATGTGGCGGCGCTCATCATTGTGGCGGCCATTGTGGCCGTAGTTGTAATGGGGAGGATTTGGCTGTGAGACGCCTGCTTGTGACCATTCGGTACGACGGCACCGCATATCATGGGTGGCAGGTGCAGTCGAATGCGGTAACGGTGCAGTCGGCGGTGCAGGATGCCCTTGAGCAGACAGTGGGCATGCGGCCGAATGTCACCGGATGCAGTCGCACTGACACAGGCGTGCACGCCGATATGTTCTGCTTTCACACCGATATCGGCGGCTCCATTTCGTGTGACCGATTGGTGTCGGCGCTCAATGCACATTTGCCCGATGATATCGCCGCCTACGACTGCCGCGAGGTGCCGGGCGACTTTCACGCTCGCTATTCGTGCACCGGCAAACGGTACTGCTACCGGTTTTACGATGGGCGCAGTCGCAATCCGTTTTGGATGAAGTATGCGTCCCGCGTTCCGGTGCGGCTCGACGAGAGTGCCATGAACGAGGCGGCCGCGCATTTTATGGGGCGGCACGATTTTGCCGGTTTTTGTTCGGTCGGCTCATCGGTCAGCGACACGGTGCGCACGGTCAGCGAGTCGTGCGTCCGACGGGACGGCGATGTAGTGACCTTCAGCGTGGCGGCCGACGGATTTTTATATAACATGGTGCGGATAATGGCCGGCACACTGCTCGATGTCGGAATGGGCAGAACGGCGGCCGACAGCCTGCCGCAAATAGTTGCCTCGTGCGACAGAAAAATGGCCGGCGCAACGGCCAAACCGCACGGGCTGATACTGGATAAGGTTTTTTACGGGGGTGACCGATTTGGCGTACGAAAAGAAGAAATTTAAAAAGCAGCCCAAATCAAAGCAGCGCAAGTCAGACGACGCTGTGGACAGCATTTCAATGGCACCTAAGTCATCCAAGGATATAAAGCGCGAAAGCGTCAAGGACAAGCCGCTCAAGCGGCGGGCCATGGCGCCGCGTCAGCCCCTTGAGATAATCGAGGGCGGCGAGACAAAGCGCCGCCGCACAAGACTGGCCAATCTCATCACGGTGGGCGTCAGCCTTTTGGTGGTTATCTTGCTGGTGGCGGCGCAACTGCTGACGCCGACCGGCCTCATCGAATGGACGCGCAATCGCGTGGCGGAAATGGGCATAGGCCAACTGCCGACCGAGGTCAGCGGGTCAAAGGCTCTCAATATGCAGCGCTCGGGCGGCAGAGTCAATATTTTGACCGACACCGAGTTAATAGTGTACGGCAAGTCGGGCAAACTGATAACGACTGTTCAGCACGGCTATTCATCACCCGTAATGCGCACATCGGCCGAGCGCACCCTCGTTTATGACTGCGGCGGCAGAAGCGTGCGGGTTGATACGCTGACCGGCAATATTTTTACCGTCAGCGACAGCGACACGGTCATTTGCGCCGATATCAGCGACAGCGGCTCCTTCGCCGTGGTGACATCGCCCGACGACTACGCAGCCACCATGACCGTTTACGATAAAGGCGCAGACCCCGTATATCGCTGGAACTCCTCCGGCAG
>JAQXHB010000083.1 GCA_029007015.1 Bacillota bacterium
CACCGACTATGAAATGGCAGGTCATCTGCAGGGTGAAATGGTCGGCAAATATCTCGTAGAAAACTTTGACAAGGTTGACCTTAACGGCGACGGCAAAATCAGTTACGTAATGTTCAAGGGTCAAGAGGGCAATATGGAGGCTATCGCCCGTACGCAGTACGGCGTTGAGGATGCAGATAAGGTTCTCACAGAAGCCGGAAAGGCTAAGCTTGAATTCTATGATGCTAAAAACTCCAATAAATACCTTGTTGACCAGACAGGCGGATGGTCATCAGCAGCCGCTACCGATTATATGAACACTATTCTTTCGCAGTACAGCGAAGCTAACAAGAACATGGTAGAACTGGTTATTGCCAACAATGACGAAATGGCTTTAGGTGCAGTTTCTGCACTCCAGACCGCCGGCTACAACAAGGACGGCGCAAAGGTTATCCCCGTATTCGGCGTTGACGCTACCGACGCTGCTAAAGACGCTATCGGCAAGGGCGCTATGATTGGTACAGTTAAGCAGGATGCCGACGGTATGGCAAGTGCTATTACCACTATCGGTCAGAACTACATAAACGGTAAAGAAGTATTTGACAATATCGACAGCGAAAATGTTGTAGGAACTTGGAGAGTAAACATTCCTTACGGCGTATACACCGGCAAATAATTTAACACACATTAACCTGAGGGGCAGCCTTAAAAGGGCTGCCCCGAATGGAATTAACTTAAACGGACAGGGGACGAGTTCTTATGAGCAATAACGAAACAATTAACGATAACGTCCGTGAAAACGCAGACGAGCCCGTTCTCCTTCGAATGGAGAATATAGAAAAATCCTTCCCGGGAGTAAAAGCACTTGACAATGTAAGTCTTACGGTCAAGGCCGGTACAGTTCACGCACTGATGGGCGAAAACGGTGCGGGAAAATCTACCCTCATGAAGTGCCTTTTCGGTGTTTATGCAAAGGACAGCGGTAAAATTTACCTGGAGGGTAAGGAAATAAATTTTAAAAACTCTAAGGAAGCTCTTGAAAACGGCGTAGCAATGGTGCATCAAGAGTTAAATCAGGCGCTTAAGCGCAATGTTATGGACAATATGTGGTTGGGGCGTTTTCCGACAGTCGCCAGGGGAGTGCCAATTACCAGTGAGCAGAAAATGTATAAGGCGACTAAGGAAATATTTGAAAAACTTGAAATCAATGTTGACCCCAAAACAGTGATGAGCCGCATGCCTGTTTCCCAGAGGCAGATGGTGGAAATCGCAAAAGCTGTTTCGTATAATTCAAAGGTTATCGTATTTGACGAGCCGACCTCCTCACTTACAGAGGAAGAGGTTGAGCACCTTTTCAAAATTATTAACATGCTTCGCGATCAAGGTTGCGGAATAATTTATATTTCCCATAAAATGGCAGAAATTCTTCGTATTTCAGACGAAGTTACGATAATGCGCGATGGCAAATGGATTGCCACCGAGCAGGCAAAGAACCTGACCACCGATGATATAATCAAACTTATGGTGGGAAGAGAACTTACCAATCTTTACCCGCCGAAAACCAACGAAATCGGTGATGTTCTGCTTGATGTCAAGAATCTCTCCGCTGAGTATTCTAAACTGCGCGATGTCTCATTCAGTGCGCGTAAAGGCGAGATTTTAGGGGTAGCGGGACTTGACGGTTCGGGAAGAACGGAGTTGCTTGAAAACATATTCGGCGTGGCTACAAGGCGGAGCGGAAGTCTCACTCTTGACGGCAAACCGATACGCAACCGCAATTCCCGTGAATCTATTAAAAACGGATTTGCTCTGCTTACCGAGGAAAGACGGGCGACGGGTATTTTCGGAATACTTAATATCCGTGAAAACGCAACTGTTTCAAGTCTTAAAAAGTGCAAGGCAGGACCTTTTTTGAGCAAGAAAAAAATGAAGAAAAACACCGAATGGTGTATTAATTCAATGCATGTTAAAACGCCTAATCAGGAAACCAAAATCCGTTCTCTTTCGGGCGGAAATCAGCAGAAGGTTATTCTTGGTAGGTGGTTGCTTACAGACCCGACAGTTTTGTTACTTGACGAGCCTACAAGAGGTATTGATGTTGGCGCAAAATATGAAATTTACGAGTTGATAATCGACCTTGCCGCACGAGGAAAGACGGTTATAATGGTATCTTCTGAAATGCCTGAACTTTTGGGTGTGTGCGACAGGATACTTGTAATGTCCGGCGGTAGACTTGCAGGTGAAGTGGACGCTAAAAATACCACTCAAGAAGAAATTATGGCACTTGCCGCCAAATTTGCGTAAATGGAGGAACAAAATATGTCAGTTGATAATATTAAAAGAAAAGGGCGCATAAATGCCAATATCAACGATTTTATGTCAAAATCGGGTGCGGATAAACGCAGAGCAATAAGCGACCTTTTGTTCAACAACGCTATGTATATAATCATTGTGTTAGCAATAATCTACATAGCAATTCGAGTTCCGGCGTTCCTGTCGGTTTCATCAATAGTAAACATTATATCATTAACTGCCGCAAAACTTCCAATAGCACTCGGTATTGGCGGTGCTATTGTGCTTACGGGAACCGATATTTCGGCTGGCAGATGCGTAGGTTTGACTGCTTGTATAGCGGCGTCACTTTTGCAGATGACGGGCTATGCTAACAAGATATTTCCTAATTTGGCTGTTGTGCCGCTTTGGTTAGTGTTACTTATAGTCATAGCGGTTGGTGCCGCTATTGGTTTTGTAAACGGTTTCTTTGTTGCTAAGTTTAAGTTGCATCCGTTTATCGTAACACTTTCAACTCAACTGATTGTTTTCGGTTTGGTGCTGATGTATTTGATGCTCGGCGGAAACAACGGTCAGACCCTTTCGGGACTCGACGAATCCTATCTTAGTTTTGTTCGCGGAACGCTCTTTACAATCGGCGGTGTAGCCGTTCCCAAATATGTGCTTTATGCAGTAATTCTTACCGGGATTATGTGGGTTATCTGGAATAAGACCAAGTTCGGTAAAAATATGTTTGCAGTCGGTTCAAACGAAGAAGCCGCAAATGTTTCGGGTGTAAATGTATTTTGGACAATCGTTTTGGTATTCGTACTTGCAGGTGCTATGTACGGTATCACAGGATTTATTGAAGGCGCCAGAATCGCTTCATGTTCTGCTAACACAGGCCTCAACTATGAATCAGACGCTATCGCAGCCTGCGTTATCGGCGGTGTTTCGTTTGTAGGCGGTACAGGTAAAATTAGCGGCATAGTTATAGGTGTATTCCTTTTACAGATAATATTTGTAGGTCTTAACTTCCTTTCGGTTGACGCGAATATGCTTTATGTTATCAAGGGCCTTATAATCCTTGTTGCCTGCTCAATTGATATGCGTAAATATCTTGCACGTAAATAATTTATAAATATCAAAGGCGGTGAATGCCATGGAAAACGAAAAGAATACCGATAAACAGGGTAAAACAGGCGGTTTGTATGCAAAGGTTAATATGTCTCTTAAAACAGCAAATATCATGGTTACGGTATTTATCGTTTTGCTTGTCGCGGCGACAGTATTCATCGTAAGTCACAGCGGATTCACCGTAAAATTTGATACAGACGGCGGTTCGCATATCGAAAGCGTTAAGGTTATGCATTCACAAACCGTGGATATTGAAGAAGAACCTATTAAAGAGGGGTATATATTCACAGGTTGGTATACCGACCGTGACTGCACTGAAATCTTTGATATTAAAACTGATACTGTTATGAACAGCATGACTTTATATGCGGGCTGGGAAAAGGCTAAATAACAGACTTAAGGCGCTCGGATAACCGAGCGCCTTTTTGGCAAATAAATACGGTTTGCACTTTACATTGTTTGATGATATAATCATTTTGATGATATAATAATTATTATAAATACAAGGGGAAACTTCTGTGAAATATACCGTACTTGTGGTGGATGACGAGCATGACCAGCGCCGGGCGCTTATTGAGCATGTGGATTGGGCTTCTGCGAATTTTGAAGTTATAGGCGAAGCGGAAAACGGCGTCGAGGCAATTGAGTTGCTTGAAATTCTTGAACCTGATTTGATTCTAACAGATATTAAAATGCCGATGATTACGGGGTTGGAACTTGCGGCAAGGGTTAGGGAAATAAGACCTGCTACACAGGTAGTAATCCTAAGCGGATATGACAGTTTTGAATATGCTCAAACCGCTATCAATTATAATATTATAAGTTATCTTCTAAAGCCGATTTCTCCTGCTGAAATGACAAGGGAACTTTTCAAAATTCACAGTCGTATGGATGAGCGGTTTTCGGTGGTTTCCAAGGAGCAGAATATCGGAACCAAAGAACGGCTTCGTGAACTTTCGGTAGATAATTTTTTGCTTCCGTTAATGCTTGGCAGTAATGAGGAGCAACCCGATGACAGCGAATTATTTAACACCGCAAAGGCGCTTGGAATAATCAAAGAGGACTGTGTTAATCCCAGATTTTGCGTTTTGGTTACAAAGTTTAAGAACGCGGACGGGATAACAAAAACCGAAAAATCTCATGCCGAATTTTTGGATTCAGTCTTTGCGAGATATATTGACTCGGAAAGTTTTATTGTTTACGGTAGGGCAGTAACCTTTGCAGTAATAACGGGCGATGGTGAACTTTCAAATATTTTAGAGTTGCCATTGCTTGAAATCGTGCAAACGACAAAGAGGATGTTAAATGAAACCTGCACAATAGGTGTAAGCCGCGAATTTTCATTTCTTTCGGAATGTTCGGGCGCGTATTTTCAGGCGATAGCCGCAAGGCGCTATACTTCGGACGGCGCGGGCGAGGTACGCTTTATCAATGACCAGGAAAGAAACAGCGAACTTGAAATCGACCGTGCGGAAAAATCCGCCTCAAAACTTGAACAGTTGTTAAAGGTGGGCGGCGATGACCAACTTGAGGATTTTATTAACGGGCTTTACGAAAGCAACACTCCAGAAAACGCAAGTCTGCTTGTTATGCAGATAATAGCGACGGTTTACAGGGTTGTAAGTTCGGCTTCTCAAAGGCTGGAGGTTTCAGAACTTTTCTCCGCAAATCCGATTTTTGCGCGCATCACCTCACACGCCAGCGAAAGCGTAATGAAAAACGAACTGATTGCTTTTTGCAGACAGGCGAGAAAACTGATATCCCATTCACAGAAGAGAGATACAGAGATTATTTGTGACCGAGCGCTTCAGATTATTGACGAGCAGTATTCGGATGAGAACCTTTCGCTTACGGGCGTGAGCAATGAACTTTGTGTCAGCCCGAATTATCTAAGCGCACTGATTAAAAAACACAAGAAAAAGAACTTTGTAACACTTCTTACCGAGCGGAGAATGAAAGCAGCGCACGAAATGCTTATATGCACCAATATGAAGGTGCTTGAAATATCCGAAAGGTGCGGATACAGCGACCAGCACTATTTCAGTTATTGCTTTAAAAGGTTTTACGGTGACTCGCCGAATAAAGTAAGAAGCGTTAACAGGAGTGAAGAATAATGAGAATAAAACGCCGCAAAATTTCCTTGAGTCTGTCGGCGCTGAGTATTCTTTCAATTACGGCGGCTTGCGTTGTCGCAGTTTCGGTATGTATTGCGATTTTTTCCGCAGTCTACAGTACCGCTCTTTTAAATGATGCAAAATTAAGTTCCGGGCAGGCGGTCGGACAGATTGCCCTTGCAGTTAACAACAACCTTGATTCAATGCGTCAAAAACTTGAATTTATTGAAGAAACAGTAGCCGACTGTTCGGATAGCGAGGATTTTTGTAATAAAATTTCGGTAATAACCCGTATGCAAAAGGATATTTACGCGGTTACGGTTTACGGTGAAAATGGTGATATAATTGCCGCAACAAACGGCGATACCTCGCTTAAAAAACAAATTTATAAGGACCTTTCCTTTGACAAGTCACTTTTTGAATCGGCTGAGGGCTTTACGATTTCAAGTCCGCATGTCCAGACCGTTTTTGAAGGCGGATATCCATGGGTTATCACCTTTGCAGCTAAATCCGATACCCCTGTTTTAGGAAACGGTGTATATATTGCAATAGATTATGAATTTTCGGAAATCGCAAAATATATAGATAATGTCGGTATAGGAAGACATGGATATTGTTTTATAACCGACGGAGACGGTAATGTTATATATCATCCTCAACAACAGTTGCTTTTTTCGGGAATCAAGAGAGAAAACACCGACTTTATCAAAGAACTTTCGGACGGGGTGCATTTTGATAAAAATGTGATATACGCCCTTACAACCACCCAAGACGGTCTTTGGAGGGTTGTGGGACTTAGTTTTACCGACGAACTGGCAGTGGAAAGAAAAACCCAGATTATTTTTAGTATTGCAATGTCGTTTTTATTCTGCGGTATAATCGCTTTGATCGTTTTAAGGATATATTCCAAAATAGTAAACGCCCCCGTGCGTTCCCTTATTAAGGCTATGAAGTCTTTTGAAAATCAGGCGGAAAATTTCCGTTATACAGGCGGAAATGAATCGGTAGCCGAGCTTAGTATCATTTCCTCCACCTTTGAGCATATGGCAAAGACCATACAAAGTCTTGTGGAGCGCGTGCACAGAGAGGAAAAGGAACTTAGAAAAACCGAACTTAAGGCACTTCAAGCACAGATAAATCCGCATTTCCTTTATAATACTCTTGACTCAATTCAATGGATGTGCGAGCAGGGAAAAACTAAAGACGCGGCGGAGATGGTAAGAGCCTTGGCCCGTCTTTTCAGGATAAGTATAAGCCGCGGCAGAGAACTTATCACGATTAAGGAGGAACTTCAGCACGCTGAAAATTACCTGATTATACAAAGTTACCGCTATCTCAGTCAGTTTTCCTACTCGATAGACGCAAGCGATGAACTTATGGACTGCCTTTGCAATAAGATTACAATTCAGCCGCTTATTGAAAATGCTATTTATCACGGTATTGACCGTATGGTGGACGAGGGCGAAATTAAAATCACGATAAATTCTGCTGAGGACGGAAGCAACGATATTTTAATCACCGTTTCGGATAATGGGGTCGGTATGACCAAAGAGCAATGCAGTAAAATACTGTCTAAAGACCGCAGTGACTCAGGCGGGATTGGTGTTAAAAATGTTAACGACCGTCTTAAAATTTACTTTGGCGAAAAATATGGGCTGAGCATTAACAGTGAACTTGATGTGGGTACAACCGTGACTGTGCGTATTCCAAAAATAGATAAGGAGGCACAAAATGAGTTTTAAAAAAATGATTTCGCTTATTTTGGCTTTTTCATTGACTGCCGGACTTTGTGCCTGCGCTAAAACCGACTCCAAAAAATACATCGCCGTAATAGCAAAAGCGGTTAACTCCGATTTCTGGCATAATGTCAATAACGGCGTGCTTTCCGCCGCAACCGAGTATAATGTTAGTGTTACATTTGAAGGCCCCGAAAATGAGGAGGACTATGACGCACAGAACGCACTGATTGAAACTGCAGTAAAAAACGGTGCGGATGCAATAGTGCTTTCGGCAATAGATTACAATAATTCGGTTGATGCCGTAAATGCCGCCATTCGCGAGGGTGTTAAGGTTGTCACCATCGACAGTGATGTTAATTCTGATGCGGTAAGTTTATTTATAGGAACAGACAATATCGCTGCAGGCAAAGAGGCGGGTAAAGCAGCGGTAGACGGCTTTGATGTCGATTCGGAAATAATTATAGGGCTTGTTAATTATAATGCGGATACCGATAACGGCAATCAGCGTGAGAAGGGCTTCCGTGAATATATAAGCACGGTTTCCAATGCCCGGATTGCCGCTTCGGTTACCGCAGAGAGTAATGAGGTAAGCGCTACTGCCGCGGCAGAAAGGCTATTAAAGCAGAATCCGCGCATAAATGTTATTGTCGGGTTCAATGAATGGATGACCTTGGGGGTCGGAAACGCTGTTAAGAATCTCGGACTGTCCAAAAATGTGCGCTCTGTGGGTTTTGACAGTAACATAATCTCTGTCAGTATGCTTGAAACGGGCGAAATGGATGCCCTTATTGTTCAAAATCCCTTTGCGATTGGGTATTTGGGTGTCGAAAAGGCTGCCGCCTTAATTTCCGGTGAAAGTATACCAAGCGGTGAGGTTTATACAGATGTAACAACGGTCACGAAGAAAAATCTTTTTGATGACGACATTCAAAAAATACTTTTTAGATTTAAATAAAAGCGGGGGAATAGATATGTATATTGCAAATGAAAAAAGGTATGAAAATGCT
Organism: Bacillota bacterium; assembly: GCA_029007015.1. Classification (GTDB taxonomy): domain Bacteria; phylum Bacillota; class Clostridia; order Oscillospirales; family Acutalibacteraceae; genus SUG1189. The sequence goes on from JAQXHB010000083.1 coordinate 8,248, forward strand.
GTTTTCAACCGCTGTGGTGCAAGCGGATTAAAACTGCCTGCAGTCTCTTTGGGGCTTTGGCACAATTTCGGCGATACCGCAAGGTATGATAATATGAAGGCCCTGTGCTTTACTGCATTTGACAACGGAATAACCCACTTTGACCTTGCAAATAACTACGGACCCGAGGCGGGAAGTGCAGAAAAGAATTTCGGTAGGATTCTGAGGGAAGAACTGCACTCTTACCGTGACGAAATGATAATCAGCACAAAAGCGGGTTACACCATGTGGGACGGGCCTTACGGGGACTGGGGCAGCCGAAAATACCTGCTTTCGAGTTTGGACGCAAGCCTTAAACGCATGGGACTCGAATATGTCGATATTTTCTATCACCACCGTCCCGACTTTGATACCCCGCTTGAGGAGACAATGGGCGCACTCGCTTCAGCGGTCAACAGCGGCAAGGCGTTGTATGTCGGGCTTTCGAACTATGACGGTGAAAGGCTCGAAAAAGCAACTGAAATATTAAAAGAGTTTCATTGCCCCTTTGTAATTAACCAGAACCGATATTCGATTTTTGACCGAACAATTGAGCATAACGGGCTTAAGGAAACCGCAGTACGCCTTAAAAAGGGTATAATAGCATTCAGCCCATTGGCACAAGGTATGCTTACTGACCGTTATCTAAAGGGTATTCCTGGGGACAGCCGTATTAAGACAGACGGCAGATTTTTAACTGAATCAGCCGTTACAGAGGAAAAACTTGCAAAAATCAGAGGACTTTCGCAAATTGCAGAGCGTAGGGGACAAACCTTAGCGGAAATGGCGCTTTCGTGGGTATTAAAGGATGGGGAAGTGACCTCTGTGCTGATAGGCGCATCAAAGCCCTCTCAAATACTTGATAATATCAAGGCTGCGGAGAATACCTCATTTACAGAGGAAGAACTTACGGAAATAGATAAATTATCTCTCTGATTTTTTGTTAACTGTGATTTTAATACGCGGCAAGGCATGGTATAGTATATCAATACACCGAATTACATATCTGACATCGGTGAATTATATGCAGATTACATTGCGATGTTTATCTACTAACACATAAATAAAATAAGCATAAAAATAAGGCGGGGGTAAACCTCGCCTTATTTTTAAAACTAAAACAGGTTGGCTGTTTCCCGATTGAACGGTATATTTATTCATCGAAAAGGGGGACAAAATATGAAATAGTTTTTTGTGCTATAAGTGCCGGAACAGCGGCCGACCTTTCACTTTACGAGTGTGATTGAGCCGGCCGGCGGGGCAATCGGCGTGCCCGTGCCGCGTGTCAGCGATTGAGTACTGCGGAGCCGATGTTTAGGTATAGTGCAAACGCCAGCCAAATGATATAAGGTATCATTATGTATGCGGCGGTGCGGTCAATGCCGGCAAATTTGATGACGGTGAGCACGGCCACCGCCAGCAACAGGGCCAACTCAAATGCTCCCACTGCGAGCAGTCCGAACCGAAAGAAAAGTATCGGCCACAAAAAGTTGAGGGCAAGTTGAATGTAGTAAAACTGCATGGCGTCGCCGGTCGAGTGACTGCGGTCGGAGGAAATGATGTACGCGGCCGCGCCCATCAGCAGATAGAGCACCGTCCACACGAGGGGGAAAATCCACTGCGGAGGTGACAGCGGCGGCAGTTTGAGTGCGGCATAAACCGAGCCGAAATCGCCCGACAGCAGTGCCGCCAATCCGCCGACGGCAAGGGGCAGTATTAGGCTGATGAGCAATCGGCGCAGATTGAGGGTGGTCACTTTCATTGTATAACAACTCCTTTTTTGTGTAAGAAAATGATAAAAAATTATATGCCGAGCGCAAATAAAAATTGACTGATTTGCGCAATTGGTATTATAATAGATGTATAGGAAGGAGTTGATTTTTTGCGCGATAGTTTTACCGTCGAGGGCATGACATGCGCGGCGTGTGTTGCCCGTATCGAAAAGGTGCTCGGCCGCAACGAACATATTCGCTCGGCGTCGGTCAATCTGGTGACCGCCACGGCCGAGGTTGAGTATGACGGCATCACTGCCGATGAGATTGCAGCCGTTATCAATAAACTGGGTTTCAAGGCGTCGGTCATCAGGCCGGAAAAGCGGGCCGATGAGAATCCGCGCCGCAACACCCTGCTTTACAGTTTCATCGCGGCGGCTGTGCTGACGGCGCCGATGATGATAGGTATGGTGTTTGAAATGTTCGGAGTGCATCTGTTCGGCGGATTGCTCCATCAGCCGTTGTTTCAGTTTGTGCTGGCCACGCCGGTGCAGTTTGTAATCGGGTGGCGTTTTTACAAGCACGCCTATCAGGCGCTGCGGTCGGGCAGTGCGACGATGGATGTGCTCATCGCTGTCAGCACTACGGCCGCCTATCTGTATAGTGTGTATGTTACATTTTTTGCCCGCGGCGAGGGACACAGCGTCTATTACGAGGCGTCGTGCACCGTCATGACGCTGGTTTTGCTGGGCAAACTGCTTGAGAAGCG
>JAQXHB010000084.1 GCA_029007015.1 Bacillota bacterium
CGCCGGTCGGTTGATAACAAAAACAGATACAAGCCGGCAAATTTACTTTCTGCACTTTTTGTCAATCGCAGGATTAAAGGCGTAGAAATTCTTGCTGTCTAGCCTCTCCTGAACCAGACGCAACCCTTCACCAAAACGCTGATAATGAACTATCTCGCGCTGGCGGAGGAATTTAATCGGGTCGCGCACATCGGGGTCATCGCAGAAGCGTAGAATGTTATCGTAGGTTGTTCTGGCCTTTTGCTCTGCGGCAAGATTCTCGTGCAAATCGGTCAGCGGATCGCCTTTTGACTGCAAATAGGCCGCCGTGAACGGCACCCCGCCCGCCGACGAAGGATATACGCCCGAAGTGTGGTCGATAAAGTAGGCGTCCAGTCCCGACTGCTTGAGTTCCTCCTCGCTGAGCCCCTGCGACAGTTGGTAAATGATGGCTCCAACCATCTCAAGGTGTCCAAGTTCCTCAGTGCCAATGTCGGTCAACAGACCGCGCAGTTCGGTGTACGGCATGGCATATCTCTGGCTCAAATAGCGCAAACTGGCGCCGAGTTCTCCGTCCGGTCCTCCGTACTGACTTGCAATAAGTTTGGCAAGCGTCGCATTGGGGTTGGTAATTTTGACCGGATACTGTAATTTTTTCTCATAACTCCACATCAGCATTCAACCTCCGTTCCGTTATCCCACGGCCACGGGCTGTTAAGCCACTCGAAACTCATTTCGCCGTAATTATCCATCGGTGAGAGCGGCCCATACTTTCTTTCAAACTCCGCGCGCAACTCGGCGGCGCGTTTGTCATACTTTCTCATAATCGCCATGGCCGCCATATCGTTTGGGTGGGTGTCAAGGTACATATGGGTTTCCCACGCCGCAAACTGTGCACTTGACAGCCGGCGAAGTAACATATCGCGCTCGTTTACCATTTGAATCCCTCCACCATGAACGGTTTATCGAGGTCGGGAAAAAGCGTGCCGTTTTGCAGTGCTTTATCCTCGCTGTAAACGGTTGTCAGCCTCTGTTTTGGCACATATGCCATCGCAAGCACTGCACCTACTATCGGCTCGGCGCCTTCGGTCGGCGGAACACTGTTCATGCCGCTCATGTCGCCGTTGAACATATTGTTTTGCATGTTATCCACAGGTTTACTCCTATCTGCCGCTAATGCGGCGTTTGTGCGGCATAGCGCCGTCAATTACATAATATGGTCTTGTCCCCTAAAATGTTAAAAAAGGGCATGGCTGATGCCATACCCTTTTTATGTTAATTAAATTCTATACACCGAACAAGTCACGAACATTCTTGCGAGAGGCGGCCAAAACTTCGCGTCGGGTCAATTGCCTGATGGCGGCCAGACGGTCAGCGACAAAGGCAATATATCCCGAGTGACAGCGGTGGCCTCGGTAAGGCTCCGGTGCCATATAGGGCGCGTCGGTTTCGAGCAAAATTCGCTCAAGCGGCACGCGCTCAGCCACATCGACCATCCGTCGTGCGTTTTTGAAAGTGAGCACGCCGCCGATGCCGATGTACATGCCCAGCCGCACAATCTGCTCGGCCATCTCGGCACTGCCGGAAAAGCAGTGCACCACTCCGCGCGGGCGCAACTCGCTGAGGACATCAATGGTATCCGAATGTGCCTCGCGGTCATGGACAATTACCGGCATACCTAATTCGTTAGCCAGTTGCACCTGCGAGCGAAACGCGGCTATCTGCCGCTCGCGCGGCACACTATCCCAGTGATAATCAAGCCCAATCTCGCCTATCGCTACGGCGCGGTCATCGGCCGCCAAACAGCGAATGGCCTGTTCATCATACCCGTCGGCGCTCTCGGGATGGATGCCAACTGCGGCGTAGACAAACGGATGCTTATGAGACAGAAAAAGCGACTGCTCCGATGACGCGAAATCGGCGCCACAGTTGATTATGCCGCAAACACCGAAGCCGTGCATTTCAGTCAGCAATCGGTCGCGGTCACCGTCGAATGCGCTGTCATCGTAGTGTGCGTGCGAATCGAAAATGTATTCGCCGTCAAGCAGAACGCAATTTTCTTTTTCAAAAAGCATGTGTTGCTCCTCCAAACAAAAGCAGGGCGGTCAAACGGCGCCGCAAGCAGTCTATCTAATCTTAGCGCCCGGTTGGATGCCGTCGGCAAATATCACTTTGACGCCGTCGCTGCTGTCGGCCGCCAAAATCATACCCTGACTCTCGACGCCGCACAAAACCGCCGGCTTCAAATTGGCAACGACAATAACGGTGTGGCCGACAAGTTGGTCGGGCGAATAGTACGCGGCAATTCCTGACGCCACGGTGCGCGGCGTGCCGGAGCCATCATCAAGGGTGAGTTTGAGCAGTTTTTTGGCGCGCTTAACCGGCTCGCAGGCAACCACTTTTGCCGTGCGCAGTTCGACCTTTGCAAAGTCGTCGATGGCGATTTCAGGCAGTAACACGATGTTCTCCGGTTCCTTCTCGGCCTCTGCCGTCGAAGACTTTGCCGCTATTTCAGCCTCTATCTCTGCCAGCACCTTTTCAGCGTCCAGGCGGGCAAAGAGCGGCTCGGCCGCGCCGACGGCATAACTGTCGACAGCGCCAAATTCGGCTGTACGGCAGTCGGTGCCGAGTTGGGCGAAAATCTTGTCACAGCAGCGCGGAATGACCGGCATGAGCATGGTGGCAATCAGGCGGATGCCCTCAAGCAAATTGTACATAACTGCCGACAAATGCTCACGCTCGGCCTCGTCCTTAGCCAGCACCCACGGCATAGTTTCGTCAACATACTTGTTGCAGCGGCGCGCAAAGTTCATCACTTCATGCACAGCGTCGGCACTGTGGTAGTCATCCATCAGGCGGATGTAGTTTGAATAAGCATCTTTGGCACAGGACCGCAAATCTTCGTCAAAGTCATATACCTTGGTCGGCTTTGACACCCTGCCGTCAAAATACTTATTGGTCATCGAGATACTGCGGTTGACCAAATTGCCCAGTGTATTGGCAAGGTCGGTGTTGTATAGGTTAATCAGGTTTTCGTATGTGATAACGCCGTCCTGAGCAAACGGAATCTCGCTGAGCAGGTAGTACCTGACTGCGTCGACGCCGAATCGAGCGGCCAGTTCATCGGCATAAATTACATTTCCCTTTGATTTGCTCATCTTGTCATTGCCGCTGAGCACCCACGGGTGACCGAGCACCTTTTTGGGCAACGGCTCGCCCAGAGCCATCAGGATTATCGGCCAGTAGATGGTGTGGAATCGGACAATGTCCTTGCCGATAACATGCAAATCAGCCGGCCAATACTTTTTATACAAATCACTGCTACCGTCGGGGTTGTAACCGATGCCGGTAATGTAGTTGGTCAGCGCGTCCAGCCAGACATAGACAACATGTTTGTCATCGAAATCGACCGGTATTCCCCACTTGAACGATGAGCGCGAAACGCACAAATCGCTTAGTCCGGGCTTGATGAAATTGTTTATCATTTCGGCCTTGCGCGATTCCGGCATGAAGAATCCGTCGTTCTGCTCATAATATTCGACCAGTCGGTCTTGATATTTGCTCAGTTTCAGAAAATAGGCTTCTTCCTTTGCATCGACAACATCGCGGCCGCAGTCAGGGCACTTACCGTCGACCAACTGTGACGCAGTGAAAAAGGACTCACACGGTACGCAGTACTTGCCCTCGTAACTGCCCTTGTAAATATCGCCCTGGTCATACAGTTTTTTGAAAATCTTTTTAACAGCATCCTCATGATAGTCATCGGTGGTGCGTATGAATTTGTCATATGTTGTGTCCATGCAGTCCCATACGGCGCGTATTTGCGATGAAATATTGTCGACATATTCCTTCGGCGTGATGCCCGCATCGATAGCGCACTGTTCAATCTTCTGTCCATGCTCATCAGAACCGGTCAGGAAGTAAACATCATATCCCCGCATTCGCTTATACCGCGCAATCATATCGGCCAGTACGATGTCGTATGTGTTGCCGATGTGCGGCTTACGCGAAGTATAAGCAATGGCTGTGGTGATATAAAACTTTTCTTTCATATTCATTTACCTCCTGCGCAAATGAGCGCTTTTAATTTATATTTATTCTACCAAATTATGCTATGCGTTTCAAGCGGTATTATTCAAGGCACAAACCCATATATCCGTGCGGCAAAGGCAAGCCGCTTTTAAGCGGTAGGGCCATTCCACGAGACGGCGCCGCGTCTGATACAGCCCTATATCGGCAATCACTCCACCCATAAAGGCGGCAAACGGTGCGCAGTGCGCCCTCTGTATCGAAGCAGACAAGTTCATTAACAAGGCAATTTGCTCGGTCGACAAGGGCGTAGCCCAAACCGAGGCTCAGCCAATCAAGCCCGCTGTCGGCGTAGGTGCGGTACATATGGCCAAAGAGCGGCTCCTCCCACACAGCGCCGCCGACCGACATAACAGCAGCATTTCTGCACTGCTTAACCAGCGCGGAAGTCGCCGCACCGGTCGGTAATACGCCTCCGTCGGTAACGCTATAGATGCGCTCCTCACAGCCAAATGCTTGATAGTAGCCGCGGCGACCGTAGAACTCGGTCAGGCCGTCATCGGCTGCGAGCAGTATTAGATAGTCATAACCGCGGCGCCGACACTCATCAGCCGCAAAGTCTAGCAGGCGGCTCATATATCCCCTGCCGCGGCAGTCGGCGCGGGTAGCGGCGGCATAGATATAGCGCGCATCATGACGCACGCCGCCGACAAAAACAGCCGCCGGCAGCAAATAAACGACCGATGCTATGCCGCCGTCGCAGTAAACAAGGGCGCAGTCATCGCAAAACAGTCGCTCAAAGAACAGTGCCGTTTCGCTGTCTGAGTCACCGAAGGCGTCATTCATCAGGTGTTTGAGTGCGGGTATATCTCCCCTGACAGCATACCGTATCATTTATACACCTCAGCCATCGAAGCGGCGGTATCGACTATCATACAACGCACCGAGTCGGGCGACAGCACGGTTATGCCGCCGCCAAACTGAAACAGCCACGCGATGAATATGGGGCTGACCTCGACACGCACAGATATGATAACATGTTCATCGCCGTCAGGCACGACAATAACTCCACTGCCGAAGCGGTCGGTGACCGCGCCGATAAAGCGGCGCTCAACACGCAGTCGAATATCGGTCATTTGGCCGCCGAACATGGAAAACTGATGCCGTGAATATTCAGCACTGTCAAATGATGGGTCAGCCTCTATACGCGCATTATCGGATATCTCGACCGAGTCCATTTTATCCACGCGAAAATTTGACACATGGCCGTACTGCTCATAGTAGCCGGCCATGTAGTAATACTCATTGTCCCATATCAGTGAATATGGGCTAACAACATACCGCGAGCCGTCACGACGGTAGTGCTTGACACCGCCGTATACACTGTCAATGTAGCGAAAACTAATCTGCTTATTCTGCGCGATTGCAGAATAAATGGAATCGACCGTATAGTATATTTCCTCATTGCTCGCTTTAGGTGCACCGGTCAGGTGCAACTGGCGGCGCAGTTCAACCGCCTCATACCGGCTGACGAGGTGCTGAAGTTTGTCGATAAGTTTGAGCGACTTTTTCTCGGTGATGAAGCGTGATGCTTGAACCGCATCAACCAGCAGTTTCAGTTCGGGCAATTCAAATTGGCGAGACGCAACATAGTATCCGCCGCCCTTACCGCGCTCATAGATGATATCGACGCCGAATGACTTAAGCAGTTCAATGTTGCTGTAGACCGATTTTCGCTCACAGTCGATGCCGTGAGCAGACATACGCTCGATTATCTGGCTCATTGTCAGCCGGTGATGCTCATCGGTTTCCTCGTTGAGTATTCGCATCAGCCAAAGCACCTTGGCGCCGTGGCCGCTTTTAGCAGACATTACTTTGTGCCGAAAATGCGGTCGCCGGCATCACCGAGACCGGGCACGATATAGCCGTGGTCATTGAGGCAC
>JAQXHB010000085.1 GCA_029007015.1 Bacillota bacterium
CAAAAATCCCTGATGGCCTCGGCGGGATAACCGCGGCGGCGCATACCGCAGAGTGTGGCCATGCGCGGGTCATCCCATCCGCTGACCAGACCGTCGCGCACCAGTTTGAGACACTTGCGCTTGCTGGTCAGTGTGTAGTTGAGGTTCATGCGCGCAAATTCGATTTGGCGGGGCGGGGTAGGAATGTCAAGTTGCTCTAAAAACCAGTTGTAGAGCGGACGGTGATTTTCAAATTCGAGTGAGCACAGCGAGTGGGTAACTCCCTCGCGTGCATCACTGAGCGGATGCGCAAAGTCATACATCGGGTAGACGCACCACTTGTTGCCGGCGCGGTGATGATGCACCTTCATGATACGGTAAATGACCGGGTCGCGCATGTTGAGGTTGGGAGATGTCATGTCAATTTTGGCGCGCAGTACATGCTCGCCGGCCTCAAATTCGCCGGCTGTCATACGGCGGAACAAATCCAAATTTTCCTCAACCGAGCGGTCGCGATAGGGGCTGTTTTTGCCCGGCTCGGTTAGAGTGCCACGGTAGTCTCGGATTTCATCGGCCGTCAAATCGCAAACATATGCCTTGCCCAGTTCTATAAGTTTAATGGCGCACTCGTAGACATAGTCAAAGTAATCTGACGCGTAGTAGACATTGTCCCACTTGAAACCGAGCCAACTGATGTCGCGCTCGATGGCCTCGACATACTCAACATCCTCTTTGCTCGGGTTGGTGTCGTCGAGGCGCAGATTGCATTTGCCGCCAAATTGCTCGGCCATACCGAAGTCGATGCAAATGGCCTTGGCGTGACCTATGTGTAGGTAGCCGTTGGGCTCGGGCGGAAAACGCGTCTGCACCTTGCTGTATACTCCGTTATTCAAATCCTCTGTGATAAAGTCGGATATAAAGTTGGAATTACCGTTTACATTTTCAATATTTTCGTTACCCATATATTACACTAACCTTTCGTAGAAGTTGATGGCGCTGTCAATGCGGGCATTAACGCGCTCGGTGCCGAGCAGCCGCATTATGGCACACAAATCGGGGGTATTCATTCTGCCGGTGAGGGCCATGCGTATTATTGTTGCCGCATCGCCCGAGTGACCGCGGTAACTGTCGGGGTCGGCCTTGTAGGTTTTGACCTCAGGGCAGAAGTTTGCGGACGGGCAGATACTCTTGATTTTATCAAACCATTGGTCGCGCTCATCGTCTGGGTTGTACACCGCCTTATACGCCCGCAGAATGGTCACCGCATCGGCTGCGGAAATGTGCTCGGGCAGGGTGTAGTCAGCGCGGTAGAGTTCATCAAAGAAGTATTGACAGTAGTCCTTTGCCTCGCTCCATTTGGCGATGTCCTTGCGCGGCTTTTTGCCGCCGCGGTCGATTGCAAATATTCCGCGTGCAAAGCCGGCGTCGCGGCTGAGCAGTTCGGCAAACTGCCGGTCGTACTGCCGCGCCCAACCGAGCAGCAAATCATAGACGCGCTCGGCACTCATGCGAGAGATAACATTTTTGCTGACATCGTTCAGTTTGGCGATGTCGAACAATGCACCCGATGCGCTCATTTTTTTGATGTTCAGTTTGAACTTGGTGTGGGGCAAATCGGGATTGGCGCGTCGCCAGTCCTCGTAGTCGGAATTGGCAATGGTCAGCAGATATTCGGTAACCGAGTCGGCCGGATATCCCTGTTCGGCGTAGTAACTGACCGCCGCCTCGGGGTCTTTGCGCTTTGACAGTTTTCGTTTACCGCCGTTATCCTCCTTCATAATCGGGGCGGCGTGGTTGTACTTTGGCACTTTAAAACCGAGCAAGCGGAAAAGTTGAATGTGCTTTGGCACCGACGCAATCCACTCGTCGCCGCGTATGATGTGGGTCGTGCGCATCAGGTGGTCATCGACGGCGTGGGCAAAGTGGTATGTGGGTATGCCGTCGGACTTTAACAACACAAAATCCTCGTCATTCTCGGGCAGTTCTATCTTACCCTTAATGCCGTCGTCAAAGGTGATGCGGCCGTCGGGTTTGCCGGGTGAACGCAGACGCACAACAAACTTCTCGCCGGCATCAATGCGGCGTTTAACCTCGTCAAAGGGCAATTGGCGGCAGGCGGCATACTTGCCGTAGTAGCCGGTGCGCTCCTTTTCGGCCTCTTGTTTTGCGCGAACATCGGCAAGGCACTCCTCAGTGCAAAAACAGGGGTAGGCAAGCCCCTCAGCCATAAGTTTCTTTGCAAAGCAGTGATATATTTCGGCACGCTGACTCTGTCGGTACGGGCCGTAGTTGCCGCGCTCGGTGTCATTGTCGACGAAGCCTTCGTCTATGATTATGCCGAAGTCGTGCAGTCCGGTTACGATGGCTTCAACTCCGCCGTCAACCTCGCGCTTTGAGTCGGTATCCTCGATGCGCAGAAAAAATACACCGCCGTTTGCATCGACCATGCGGCGGTTTATCAGTCCCATGAACAGACCGCCGATGTGCAGGTATCCAGTCGGGCTGGGTGCCAAACGGGTTACCCGTGCGCCCTCGGGAAGCTGTCGCTCAGGATAGAGGCTTTCGTAATATTCGGGCGTTTTATCAACATCACCGAAAACGAGTTCGGCCAGTTTTTGGTTGTCGGTCATTTTACTGCTCCTTTGCAAATAACACTAATTGCATATAATATCAGTTTATTATCACACAAAATGTAAAAATTAGCAATACTTTTTTACATATATATTGCTGAAAAATTTATCTTTTTTACCGAAAAATGTTGACACGGAATATGCGCTGTGGTATCATGTTATCGTGTTAGCGCGATAAAGTGAATGAGCGAACATAACTGATATGGGCATTTGGAGGCTTTTCGCAGCCACCGATTGATGGGGTGAACAGGATGAATATTGAAAGCCGAATACTGAAAAATGAAGAAACGGTATCTCTGAATCTCAGGGATATATATCGCAAATACGGTTATTCCTGCTTCAAAATGAGCAAGTTTGAGGAATACGATTTGTATAGCCGCAACAAGGATTTTTTGGTCTCTGACAGTGTAATTACATTCAATGACACCAACGGCCGCCTTATGGCGCTCAAGCCCGATGTGACGCTGTCGATTGTCAAGAACTATAAGCCTAACGGCGGTGTTCAGCGGTTGTACTATAATGAAAATGTATATCGCATCTCTGACAAGACACACCAGTATAAAGAAATTATGCAGGTCGGTCTTGAGTGTATGGGTGATGTTGATGAATACAATTTGTACGAGGTTATCGGTCTTGCGGCCGAAAGCCTCAATACAATTTCCGAGAGATGCGTCTTGAATATATCTCATTTGGGAATTTTGTCGGCCATTCTGTCACCGGTTACTTCTCAAGCCGACAGAGCCGCCATAATTGAGTGTGTCAGTGACAAAAACGCCCACGGACTCGACGAGGTTTGCGAGCGCTGCGCGTTGACGGCACATTCTGCCGCACTGCTCAAATATCTTGTGTCGGCATACGGCGATGCCAATGAGGTGCTGGACGGACTGACATCCCTTACCGATGACGGCAATGTCATTGCGGCGGCCGATCAACTGCGCAAACTGGCTGCACAGTTGGCGCAGAGTTACGGCTCCTGCGTGCGGGTTGATTTGTCGCTGGTCAGCGATATGAACTACTACAACGGCATAGTTTTCTGCGGATTTATCGAAGGAGTGCCGTCGTCGGTACTCAGCGGAGGGCAGTATGACCGACTGATGGACAAGATGGGCAAAGAGGCCAAGGCCATTGGCTTTGCTGTCTATCTGGATATGCTTGAGCGAATGAAAGAGGAGCCGCCGTACACCGTCGATGTGCTTTTGCTGTACGGGCAGGATGATGACAAAGGCGGCGTTTGCAGGCGCGTGGCTGAACTGGTAGCCGAGGGCAAATGCGTTTCGGCGCAGACAGAGATACCTGATAAACTGTATTACCGCGCCATTGAGAGGTTCAACGGAGGGGCCGAAAATGAATAATTTGCTGAAAATTGCGCTGCCGAAGGGACGCCTCGGTGAAAAGGTGTATAAAATGTTTGATGCCGCCGGTTTCTCATGTCCCGAGGTGCTCGAGGACACGCGGAAACTCATTTTTGAAAACAGGGATAAGGGTGTCTGCTTTTTCTGGGTAAAGCCGTCGGATGTTGCCATTTATGTTGAGCGCGGAGCGGCCGATATCGGCATCGCGGGCAAGGATATACTGCTTGAATACAGTCCCGATGTATTTGAGTTGCTCGATTTGAAGGTTGGCAAGTGCCGCATGGCGGTCGCCGGCAAAAAAGGATTTAAAGATAATACCGAAAACACCTTGCGCGTGGCCACAAAATTTGTTAATATAGCGTCAGACTATTATCGCAAATTAGGCAGGGATATCGACATCATTAAACTCAACGGCTCGATAGAACTGGCGCCGATACTCAATCTGTCTGATGTTATCGTCGATATTGTCGAAACAGGCAAGACACTAATCGAAAACGACCTTGAGCCGCTTGAGACGATAGTGCCGATAAGCGCCAGACTGATTGCGAATCGCTCGTCCTATCAATTCAAAAACGAGCGCATAAATACTCTGCTTGACAGACTCAAAGAACAACTGGAGGCATAACATGATAGCAATTTACAATTACGGCCAGGTGGACAACAACGATATATTTGCCCGTATGGCGCCGAAGTATAATGTGGAGCAGACGGTAGCCGATATAATCGACGATGTTCGCAAAAACGGCGACGATGCTCTGCGTAGATATACCGAAAAATTTGACGGCGTGTTGCTCGATTCGCTCGAAGTTTCACCCGCCGAGTTTGACGAGGCCATGGCACAGACCGAGCCGGAATTTATTGCAATAATCGAAAAGGCCGCTGTAAACATCCGCCGTTTTCACGAACAGCAGAGACGGAGCAACTTTATCGTCGAGGGTGAAAAGGGGCAACTGCTCGGGCAGAGAGTGATTCCGATTGAAAAGGTCGGGCTGTATGTACCGGGCGGCACTGCAGTTTATCCGTCAACCGTTCTTATGGACAGTATTCCGGCCAAGATAGCCGGCTGCCGTGAGATAGTTATGGTGACGCCGGTTGGCAAAAACGGCAAGGTCTCGTCGGCTATTTTGGCGGCGGCACGCATTGCCGGCGTTGACCGCGTGTTCAAAATCGGCGGCGCTCAGGCCGTTGCGGCACTTGCATACGGCACCGAGAGCGTGCCCAAGGTGGACAAAATTGTCGGCCCCGGCAACGCATTTGTAGCCGAAGCCAAGAAGCAGGTGTTCGGCCTTGTTTCTATCGACATGATTGCCGGCCCGAGCGAGATATTGGTGGTCGCTGACGGCAAGTCATCGCCAAGGAGTGTCGCCGCTGACCTGCTCTCGCAGGCCGAACATGACAAACTGGCAAGCGCTGTGCTGGTCACCGACAGCAGTCAACTGGCCGCCGAGGTGCGCGATGAACTTGAGCGGCAGATACCGTTGCTGGAGCGCAGTGAAATTGCGCGCGCCTCAATCGACAATAACGGCAAGATAATTGTCGCGGACAACCTTGATGTGGCTATCGACATTGCCAACCGACTGGCGCCCGAACATCTGGAACTGTGCATGGACAATCCGTTTGATTATTTAGAAAAGGTTAAAAACGCCGGCTCGGTGTTCATGGGCAGATATTGCCCGGAGGCGCTGGGCGACTATTACGCCGGCCCCAATCATACACTGCCGACCGGCGGCACAGCGCGCTTCTCAAGTCCGCTTTCGGTCGATGATTTTGTAAAGAAGTCGCAGTTCATCTACTACACCGAGGATGCGTTCCGGGATGTCGCACGCGATGTTGACTACTTTGCCCGCAAGGAGGGGCTGACCGCCCACGGCAAGAGCGCGACTGTTCGCCTTGAGGAGGATAAGTGATGAGCCGCTTTATGAGCGCTCGGCACATCAGTCTTGACGCATATACGCCGGGCGAACAGCCGAGAAACCGTAAATACATTAAACTTAACACCAATGAGTCGCCGTATCCGCCGTCCAACGGCGTCGTGGCAGCAGTGGCCGAGGCCGCCCGCGGTTTGCAACTTTATTCCGACCCCGAGTGCAAGCAACTGACAGCGTGCGTGGCCGAATTTTACGGCGTTTCACCTGAGCAGGTGCTGATGACCAACGGCTCTGATGAGATACTCAATTTTGCCTTTGTGGCCTTTGGCGATGAGGAGCACCCCTTTGCCGCACCGGAGATAAGTTACGGCTTTTACCCAGTGTTTGCGCAGTTAAACCGCGTGCCGTATAAGCCTATTCCGCTTAAAGATGACTTTTCGATTGATGTGAGCGATTATGAGAACATCGGCGCCAACATCGTTATCGCCAATCCCAATGCGCCTACCGGCTTGTGTCTGACGCTGTCTCAAATTGAGAGCATAGTCGCCTCTAATCGGCAAAATGTGGTAGTAATTGACGAGGCGTATATTGATTTCGGCGGCGAGAGCGCCATTCCGCTGGTCAATAAATACGACAATCTGCTGATAACGCGCACATTTTCAAAGTCATATTCGCTGGCCGGCGCACGGCTGGGCATCGGCATCGGCTGTCAGTCGCTGATAGCCGACCTCAACACGATAAAGTATTCCACCAACCCATATAATGTCAACAGTATGACCATGGCGGCCGGAATTGCCGCAATTGGCGACAGCGCTTACTATCGCAAGAATTGTGACGAGATAATATCCTGCCGCTCATACACCAAGCGGCGGCTTCAGTCACTCGGCTTTGCTGTGACCGACTCAAAGGCTAACTTCCTGTTTGCCGCTCATCCGACGGTCGGCGGCAAGGAACTATATCTTAAACTCAAGGAGATGGGCATACTCATTCGCCACTTTGACAGCGAGCCTATAAGCAATTATAACCGCATAACGGTCGGCACGCGGGAGCAGATGGATGCCCTGATTGCCGCAATAGAACTTATTATGAAAGAGGGAAACATAAAATGAGAACGACCTGTATCAGCCGCAAAACTGCAGAGACAGATATAAGCCTTTCGCTCAATCTCGACGGCGAGGGCAAGGGACAGATTGACTCTGGCTGCGGATTTTTGGACCACATGCTAACCCTTTTTGCGGCGCACAGTGGATACGACCTGTCCGTTCAGTGCGCGGGCGACATAAATGTTGACTGTCACCACACTGTCGAGGATATCGGCATATGCCTTGGCGCGGCATTTAATGAGGCGCTCGGTGATAAGAAGGGGATAACCCGCTACGGCAGCATAATTTTGCCGATGGATGAGTCGCTGATTTTGACGGCTGTCGATATTTCGGGCCGGGCGACCCTCGCTTTTGACGCCGAGATACCGGCTCAAAAGGTGGGCGACTTTGACACCGAACTGGCCGAGGAATTTTGGGCGGCATTTGTGCGCGAGGCACGCGTTACCCTGCACATTAGGAAACTGGCCGGCAGAAACTCTCACCATATAATCGAAGGCATTTTTAAGTCGGTGGCACACAGTATGTCTACGGCCACAAAAATAGATTTAA
>JAQXHB010000086.1 GCA_029007015.1 Bacillota bacterium
ATCGGCAGTCCTATTGCTCCAAGCGTTATGTAAACCAAAGTAGCAGTGACCGAATATTTCGGCCGCAGAATCATTGAAATGATAAATATTGCCAGCAACGACATAGTTATAGGCACCGGACCGATGGGCACCGAAACCACCGACAGTATAGACAAGAGCGCCGCAAATATGGCTGTAAAAGTCAGCCCCACAATTTTTTTATTCATTTGTAACCCTCCTAACACTTACTTCGCCCGACTTAAGGCAATGCTCTTTTCCCGCGCAGTCTCTGACAATAAGATGTGCATCATCATCGACAGTCAGCACCTCTGCGAGATAGTTTCCCATCGGGTCATAAACCTCGACTGTATTTCCTATTAGCATCGACCGGCGGCGGTATTCACAGAGCAGATCGAGCGATAGCCACTGTCCGTCGATAGCGGCCAATTCATTTAGTATGTTTGCCGCCAGTCGATTTTTTGCGTCGGCAACGCTGTCGGTAAAGGCAACACCGGCAATTTGACTCAGTTCAGCCGGAAAGCCGTTTTCGGCGGCGTTAACATTTACGCCGATGCCGAGCACGACATAACCTATACCGCCCGATTCGATATCAAGCGCCGCTTCAGTCAGTATTCCGCAGATTTTGCGCTCACCGAGAAACAGGTCGTTAACCCACTTGATTTGTGCTTCTACGCCCATTTTCGCCAGTGCGCGTGCAACGGCCACCGCGGCCGATGTGGTGATGCGCAGTGCATCTTCGGCACGCAGTTGCGGTCGTATCAGCAGGCTAATGTATACCCCGCAATCATTTGGTGAGAAGAATGTTCTGCCCATTCTGCCCCGCCCTGCTGTCTGACAACGGGCGATGACCACTTCGCCGTCAGCGGCGCCATCTGCGGCGCGGCGTTTCATCTCGGAATTGGTCGAATCGACCGTATCAAGCACGGTTATGCTGTATCTGCAATTATTAAGATATCGGTTGATGCCGGCCACCGACAAAATATCGCAATCTTTATCGAGGATATATCCGCTGCCGGTTGACGAAGAAATACTGTACCCGTCCGCCCTGAGCTGACCGACCGCCTTACTGACGGCACTGCGTGTGACACCCAACATGTCAGCCATCGCCTGACCGGATATCGGCCTGCCTTTGCTATCCTCTAACTCGGCAAGAATTTTTGATTTCAACATAATTACCACCGCGATGATAATAACATAAAATAAGTAACTTGTCAACCAGAAATCAAAATCAGGTTGACAAGTTACAAATCCAGTTTATTAATCATTTCTGCGAGGACATTTCTGTCCCACAAAAGGACGCGATTGGCGGCGGCTAATTCAACAGCAGAACGGGTGAAGTAACTGTTGGTCACCACCACGCCAACATGACAGCGATAATACTCTCTGCCGGCTACCACCTCTTGAACAGCAGAATTACCGAGGTTCGAGTCGTAATTCTTGCACTGAATGGCAAACCTGACGCCCTCACGCTCGGCAAGTACATCTACACCTTGGTCATGCGAGCCGCAGGTCAAATCGACCGACCCGTAGCCGAGGCGCTGGAGCATGGAGGCAATAAAATGCTCGAACTGCACGCCGTCCATTTGATCAATATATTCCAGTTGCCCTCTGGCAACGGCAGAAAAGTCAACATCGCCGTTTGCCCTACGGCGGCGCCGAATGATAAGCGGCACCGATATCAGCACGACAGCCGCGGCGGCGGCAACCCACCAATACCAATCAATAATCATTAAATCAAACATTGATTTCATAATATCCCCATACAAAACCGGCGGCCACGCAAAAGCACGGCCGCCACAAGTTTTCTAACAGTTATTCAGGCTTATTGACGGGCGGAATCTTGGACTTGAGCGACTGTCTTGTCTTGCGCACTTCGGCCAGATTCTCGGTCAGCCCCTCATCGGCGCGTCGCATAATCTCCTCAACAAACTCTTGAGCCGCCTGACGCATCTCGCGGGTCTTTTGCTGAGCCTGAGCGATAATCTCATTGGCCTTTTGCTGAGCCAACTTGGTGATTTCCTCCTGGGCTACCATGGCACGGGCACGCTCCTCAGCGGCATGAATCTTCTCCTCTGCCTCACGCTTGGCCGAGGTGATTATCTCGGCGCGGTCTGCAACGATGCCGCGAGCCTGCTTAACCTCCTGCGGCACATTCAGACGAATGTCGTCAATGATATCGCGCAGTTTGTCAGCATCTACAAGGATGCGTCTGCCGGGCATTTTCATTGAGCCTTCGATTATAGCGTCCAACTGATCAAGCAATTCTTCCATGTTCATTTTAGTCATCCTTTCTTATGTAATCTTTCTTCGATTTCGCTTTTTATTACCTTCGGCACAAAGTCAGAGATGTCACCGCCGTGGGCGGCGATCTGCTTGACCAGGCTCGATGATAAGTACATGTTTTCGCTCGATGTTGTCAAGAAGACAGTCTCGGCGTCAGGATATAGTTTCTTATTGGTCAGCGCCATCTGAAACTCGTATTCAAAGTCAGACACGGCGCGCAAGCCTTTGACAATGGCGACAGCACCGCGCTCGCGGCAATAATCGGCCAGCAGTTTATCGGATGTATCGACCTCGACATTGTCCAGTCCGGCGTCGGCAATGGCGGTGCGAATAAACTGCATACGCTCATCAATGGAAAAGGCCGCACGCTTGGCATCATTGGTCAGCACAGCGACAACCACCCTGTCAAAGAGGCGCGAAGCACGCGAGATGATATCAAGGTGACCGACCGTAACCGGATCAAAACTGCCGGGACATATGGCTAATCTATCACTCATCATCAGCACCTCCGGTTCGGTAGACGGTCAACGCAAGTTTGCCGTAACGGTACTGCTTGTGCACGGTGAAGCGACCAAAACTATCGGGCAGTTGCTCACCGATAGGGTGCTCGCAAATGATTATACCGCTCTCACTCATTACGCGGTCGATGCTCTCAAGCGCCTTTTGCAGCAATCCTGTGCCATAGGGCGGGTCGAGCAGAGCGATATCAAACTGTGCAGATGTTGAATTAAGAAATGCAACAGCATCGCCGCGAATGACATTTGACTGCTTGGCAAACCCGACAGTAGCAATATTTTCTTTAACAACAGCCAGCGAGTCGGCGCCGGCATCAACAAAAGTGGCACCGGCCGCGCCGCGGCTGATAGCCTCGATGCCCAGTTGCCCACTGCCGGCAAACAGGTCAAGAACCCTGCGCCCCTCAATATCAAACTGAATTATGCTAAACAGTGCTTCCTTGACCCTTTCGGTTGTGGGACGCACCGACGCACCCTCAAGTGTGCGCAGACGCCTGCCGCGTGCAGAACCGGTAATTACTCTCATTATATCTACCTCACCAATATTATCACACTATTTGCGATATTTTGCAACATTTTTTTGAAAAAAGATGCAAAAGACATTAAGAAATATTTACCGAAAATAATTAACGGCAGTTGGGTTATAATTATGTTGGACAAACGGTAGATTTGCGTTTGCGACTGTTATGTCCGGCCCGACTGAATTTTTCACGCAATCAGTCGGGCCTTATTTTTTGCTAAATCAGGCTCATCTGCTCCCCTTTTTCCTCGGCTGAAAGCAATTGTCCTGCGACCGGCAGTGTGCGTGAGCGATAGCGATGCGGTTTGAGCAGCATACCCTCGGCATACGGTTTGGCGCTCACCACTCGGTGCCCCTTTTTCTGAGTCATTACCGCTACGCCTATGGTGTCCTTGGTGCTCTTTGCACCCAAAGCGCCGGTGTGTACGAGCAACATGCGTCCATTTGATGAGCGCATCAAATACTCGCAGTCGTCATGCGCATACTGAATGGCCGCAATCGGTGATTTGTCACTGAATGCCTTGATAAGTTTTTTGCGGTTGGTTTTGGTTTGGTAGGCTGACATTTCGACCTTGGCAACTTTCCCGTTTTCAAAGAAAAACAGCATGTGTCCTGCGTAGTCATCGGTAACCGCCATGTAGAGCGGATGCTCGTCCTGTTCCATCTCGAGTTTTGCCGGCAGATAGTCACCGAGCACGCTTATCTTGGTATCATCAAACTCAGCGGCGCGGCTCTTGTAAACCTGACATTTATCGGTGAAAATGAGCAAATGCGAGGTGTTATTGGCCTCGATCGCCTGCACGACCTCGTCACCCTCTTTGAGTTTGTGCTCACCGCTCATGCGCAGTGACTGGGGTGTGACCTTTTTGAAATAGCCCTCCTTGGTAAAGAAAAGGTGAACGGGATATTCCGCCACGGCGTCATCAGCCTCAACAAATTCAATCGGCTCGCAGGCATAAATCTCGGTTTTACGCGGCTGGCCGAATTTTTTGATTACATCCTGCAACTCGTCGATAATGATTTTGTGCACCTTGCGCTTGTTATCGAGTATCGACTGCAACTCATCAATTTTCTTTTCCAGTTCCTCGGTCTCGGCCGTCCTTTTGAGTATATATTCGCGGTTTAAGTGGCGCAGTTTTATCTCGGCAACATATTCGGCCTGCACCTCATCAATGCCAAACCCAATCATCAGGTTGGGAACGACTTCGCTCTCCTCCTCAGTCTCGCGCACGATGCGAATAGCCTTGTCGATATCGAGCAAAATTTTTGACAGACCTTTGAGCAAATGCAGTTTCTCGCTCGCCTTTTGCAAATCATAATAGGTGCGCCGGCGTATACTTTCACTGCGGAAGGCAGTCCACTCGCTGAGCAGTTCCCTAACGCCGAGCACTCGGGGCGCACCGGCGATGAGCACATTCATATTGCACGAAAAAGTGTCCTCAAGCGGGGTCATTCTGAATAATTTTTGCATCAGAGCGTCGGGGTCGACACCGCGCTTGAGGTCAACTGTCAGTTTGAGTCCCTCCAGGCCGGTCTCGTCACGCACATCGCTGATTTCGGTCAGTTTTTTCAGTTTGGATAACTCAACAATCTTTTCGATAATCGCCTCGCATGTGGTTGTGGGCGGAATTTGAGTAATATCAATGCAGTTGGCCGACCGGTCAAACGAATAGACGGCACGCACTTTGAAACCGCCGCGGCCCGTCGCATAAATTTTGTCCATTTCGTCCTTGTTGTAAATCAGCCGGCCGCCGCCCGGAAAGTCGGGCGCCAGCAAAGTGGCGCTGATGTCACAGTTTTCGTCCCTCAAATACGCAATCTCAGTCTCGCACACCTCGGTCAGGTTGAACGGACAAATTGAACTGGCCATGCCGACGGCGATGCCGGTATTTGCATTGACGAGAATTGACGGAAAGGACACCGGCAGAAGGGTTGGTTCCTTCATAGTGGCATCATAGTTATCAACAAA
This sequence comes from Bacillota bacterium, assembly GCA_029007015.1. Classification (GTDB taxonomy): domain Bacteria; phylum Bacillota; class Clostridia; order Oscillospirales; family Acutalibacteraceae; genus SUG1189. The sequence goes on from JAQXHB010000086.1 coordinate 5,288, forward strand.
GTCGACGGTGTCCTTGGAAATATCGCGGAACAGTTCACCTGCGAGCGGCTCCAGTTTTGCCTCGGTGTAACGGGATGCGGCGCACTGCATATCGCGCGAATAAGCCTTGCCGAAATTACCCTTTGAGTCAACATATGGGTGCAGAAGCGCCTCGTATCCCCGTGACAGGCGCACCATTGTATCGTAAATTGCCGCATCGCCGTGAGGATTTAGTTGCATGGTGCGGCCGACAATGTTGGCCGACTTGACGCGTGTATTGCCGAGCAGTCCCATTTGATACATGGTGTACAACAGTTTGCGGTGCGACGGCTTGAATCCGTCAATCTCGGGTATTGCACGGGATACAATGACGCTCATCGCATAGGGCATGTAGTTGCTCTCAAGGGTGTCTGTAATCGGCTGGTCGACCACCGTTCCTGCACCGGCAATATATGCACTGTCGGCTGCCGCGCGATTACTGACCGCCGTTTCTTTTTTCTTTTTAGAAGCCATTTGCATTATCTCCTAACACAAATTTAATTTAGGTCAAGATCATCAAGGTAAAGATAGCCGCATTCGGCAATGTGATCCTTGCGCCCCTGCAGATTGTCACCGAGCAACAGATTGAACACTTCCTCGGTGCGTTCAATGTCCTCGGGCATAACCTTGACCAGCCGGCGGGTAGACGGATTCATAGTGGTCAGGTTCATCATGTCGGGTTGGTTCTCACCCAGTCCCTTTGAGCGCTGAACGGTATACTTCTGTCCGTCAATCTTGGACAGAATGTCCGCCTTTTCCCTCTCGTCATATGCAAAGTAAGTCATATCCTTGCATCCTATCTCATAGAGCGGTGTCTCGGCAATATACACCTTGCCCTCGTTGATGAGTGTGGGCATAAGGCGGTATATCATGGCCAGTATCAGCGTGCGGATTTGGAAGCCGTCGACATCGGCATCGGTACATATAATTACCTTATTCCAGCGCAGATTTGCCAGATCAAATGTGGACAAATCTTTGTTGGCCTTTGATTTGACCTCAACGCCGCACCCAAGCACCTTGACAAGGTCGGTAATGATTTCGCTTTTGAATATCTTGTCATACTCCGCTTTGAGACAGTTGAGTATCTTGCCGCGCACAGGCATGATTGCCTGAAAATTAGGGTCTCTCGCCTGCTTGCACGAACCGAGGGCCGAATCGCCCTCTACAATGAACAATTCGCGCTCGGACACATCTCGGCTGCGGCAGTCGACAAACTTTTGAACACGGTTAGCCATATCCATTTTGGACTGCATGGTGTTTTTGATGTTCAGGCGTTCCTTTTCACTGCGCTCGCGGCTGCGCTTGTTAATAAGCACCTGTTCGGCAATTTTGTCAGCCTCAGCCTTATTCTCAATGAAGTAAACCTCCAACTGATGGCGCAGAAAATCGGTCATCGCCTCTTGTATAAAGCGGTTGGTGATGGCCTTTTTGGTCTGGTTTTCATATGATGTCTGTGTGGAAAATGACGATATAACAATATTCAGGCACTCCTCGACATCGGCAAAGGAAATGCGGCTCTCGGTTTTATTGTATTTACCCGATTGTTTAATGTAGTTATCAAGCATATATACAAAAGCATTGCGTACGGCCTTTTCAGGGGCACCGCCGTGCTCGAGATAACTTGAATTGTGATAATATTCCTTCATGTGCTGTTTGTTGGAGAAACACACGGCGATGTTCATCTTGACCTTGTAATCAGCCATGTCGGCGCGGTCGCGTCCGACACGCTCGGCCGACCAACTCTGAACGGGTGTGATATAATCGGTGCCGACCAGTTCGTTCAAGTAGTCGACGATGCCGTTGTCGTATTTAAACTCGGTGGTGACAAATTTGCCGCCCTGCTCATCGCGAAGGACAAACAGTATACCGGGATTGACCACCGACTGACGGCGCATTACATCAATGAAGTATTCGAGCGGTATGTCAATGTCGGTAAACACCTGCAAGTCAGGTTTCCAGCGGGTTTTGGTACCGGTTTGGCGGCCTGAATAGGGCTTCTTTTTAAGTCCGCCGACATTCTCACCGTGCTCAAAATGAAGCGTATATAGGAAACCGTCGCGGCGAACTTCAACATCCATGTACTCTGATGCGTACTGGGTTGAGCATAGGCCGAGGCCGTTTAGGCCAAGTGAATATTCGTAACTGCCGCCGTCGTTTGTGTTGTACTTACTGCCTGCGTACATCTCGCAGAAGAGCAGTTCCCAGTTGAATCGCTCCTCCTTGGTATTATAGTCAACCGGCGCGCCGCGGCCGAAATCCTCAACCTCGATTGAGCGGTCGGCATATCGGGTTACGATTATTTTCTTGCCGTATCCTTCGCGCGCCTCGTCTATGGAATTAGAAATAATTTCAAACACCGAATGTTGACAACCGTCGATGCCGTCCGAGCCGAATATTACAGCCGGACGCTTGCGCACACGGTCGGCACCTTTCAGCGACTGTATACTCTCATTTGTATATTCCTGCTTCTTAGCCATCTTGCAAAGATACCTCCAAGAAATGATTGTATTGCCATACAAATTATTGTCCAGGGTAATTATATACTATATCTTGTAGATTAGTCAAGTGATTACTGTATCATATTGCCAAAATTAAAGGGCCATGCGTCGGGCGCATGACCTCAAATATAGAATCATTTAGCGGCACAGTACGCCTATGTATAAGGATGCGGTATATATCCGCATCCTCTCCGCCGGTCGGTTGATAACAAAAATAGATACAAGCCGGCAAATTTACTTTCTGCACTTTTTGTCAATCGCAGGATTAAAGGTGTAGAAATTCTTGCTGTCGAGCCTCTCCTGAACCAGACGCAACCCTTCACCAAAACGCTGATAATGAACTATCTCGCGCTGGCGCAGGAATTTTATTGGGTCGCGTACATCGGGGTCATCGCAGAAGCGTAGAATGTTGTCGTAGGTTGTTCTGGCCTTTTGCTCTGCGGCAAGATTCTCGTGCAAATCAGTAATCGTGTCGCCTTTTGACTGCAAATAGG
>JAQXHB010000087.1 GCA_029007015.1 Bacillota bacterium
GTTGAATACAACTACGCCCTGCTCACTGCACTTGTCAATCGGAATGTTGTTGACGCCCGCGCCGGCTCTGGCAATGGCTTTGAGCGACTGCGGCAGGTCGAGTTCGTGCATGGCGGCCGAGCGCACCAATACGCCGTCAGCGCCGGCAATATCGTCAGCGATGTCATAATTTCTGTTTTTCAAGATATCAAGTCCGCAATCGGCTATCTTGTTAAGTGTGGCAATTTTCATTAGTATGTACCTCGATTACTTATTTGCGGCTTCAAAATCGGCCATGAATTTAACCAGTTTCTCAACGCCCTCAATCGGCATTGCATTGTATATAGATGCGCGCATGCCGCCGACAGTGCGGTGACCCTTTATGTTGACAAATCCGGCCGCAGTAGCCTCTTTGACAAATTTGGCATCCAGTTCCTCGTTGCCGGTGACAAAGGGAACATTCATCAGTGAACGGTCCTCTTTAACAACGGTACCGTGGAACATCTCACTGCTGTCGAGAAAATCATAGAGAATCTGCGCCTTTTTCTTGTTAATCTCATACATCTTGTCAAGGCCGCCGACCTCATTTTTAATCCATTCAAGCACCAGTTTGGCAATGTAAATGGTGTAGCAAGGCGGAGTGTTATACATTGAACCGTTATCGGCGTGAATCTGGTAGTTAAACATGGTCGGCGTGATGTCGCGTGCGTGACCGATGAGGTCCTCACGGATGATAACAACGGTCATTCCGGCAGGAGCCATATTCTTCTGTGCGCCGGCATATAACATACCGAACTTGGTCACATCAATAGGCTGTGAAAGAATGCAACTTGAAATATCGGCAACCAACGGAACATCTCCGGTATCGGGCAGTTCGTGGTAAAGGGTGCCGTAAATGGTGTTGTTCATGCAGATATGGAAGTAGTCGGCGTCGGGTGTAAAGTCCTTCTTATCCAACTTCGGGATATACGAGAAGGTCTTATCCTTTGAACTGGCAACAATATGGGCCTCGCCGTATTTGCTGCCCTCCTGATATGCCTTGTTAGCCCACTGGCCGGTGATGACATAGTCGGCCTTGCCACTGCCGTTCATCAGGTTGAGCGGTACCATTGCAAACTGGCTGGACGCGCCGCCCTGCAGAAAAAGCACCTTGTAATTGTCCGGAATATTCATAACCTCGCGCAGAAGTGCTTCGGCCTGGTCAATAATAGACTGATAAACCTTTGACCGGTGAGACATCTCCATAACCGACTGGCCACTGCCCTGATAGTCAAGCATCTCGTCCGCGGCTCTCTTGAGCACTGCCTCTGGCAGCATGGACGGGCCAGCGCTAAAATTGTAAACTCTACTCATAATATGTATCCTCCCAAAATGTCAATATTATCATTATACATATTCAGGAGGTAAAGTCAAGTGGTTTGTTAATTAAATAACAATATTTTTTCGATATTTTTCGATGTTTTTTCCATCTTTGTTAATTTATTGTCAATGTATAGTTAAAACCAACCTATATTCCAGTTGGCTGAGGGCTGTTTGCCACTCTTTCTCATCAAAATCGCCTCTGAGCGCGTGTTGTTTCATATACAGCAGTTTGACATCAAATATGTCGTCTCCGCTGTCCTCTGCCAGTTGCATAAGCGGCTCGCAGATGTCAGTGACCTCCTCGTGCAGGCGGCCCGTATCCCCCTCAAAGTCGCTGAGCTGCAAGTTTACATTAAATGTGACTATATTATTGCCATCGAGCCGCGCCCTCGTGATTGCGCTGGCTGTGGCGCCCTCACCGAGCGACATGTTACTGACCTTTCCTCGTATAATATTGTACGCGAGTGCCTGCTCACCGCTAAGCATTCGGTCGGCGCCGAACAGATAGCACCCTGTGAAAGCATAGTCGCCGCCGCTGACCTTTACCGCAGGCGCCGCTGTCACTGTGCCTCTGCAATTGGTGTTGCCGTAAACATCCGACACATTGCAGGTGACACTGCGCGGATTGTCGGCAATGTTGTTTTGTATCAGTTTGGCGGTGCTGACATCCACCCCGTCAAGTTTCAAAAATTTCTCTGCCGAGCCATCCACCACAAGCAGTGTTGCTGAGTTCTTTATCTCATTCGTGGCGGCTATTTCGGCAATAACTGTGCTGATGATATCATCGGCACAGTTATCAGACACGGCAATAACGCTCAGGTGCATCATCTCCAGCCGCTTTGCACTGCTCTGCTCATATTTGTCGCGAGCCGTTTCAAGCGTCTCGCCGCTTTGCACTACCGTCTTTCCGTCAAGGGTCTTAAAGCAAAATGTGTACCCTTTTTCCCCTCGGTCGACCGATACAAACACAGCGTTCTCACTGTTATCGGTCTCATTATAGTCACCGCAGCCGCAAAGCGACACGGCAATGACGGCCGCGACGGCAACGGCCATCACCTGTCTGCGGCGGTTCCACACTCGGCGGACAAGTGCTGATGCAACCAGAGTCGCCAATATAAAAACGATAAGACAGCAGTTGACTTTTGTCAGCACTGTCATAACCTCATATCGACCGAAGTCGGCAGTCAGACTGACGCAGAGAATAGCCGCCGCAATTACGATGGGCACAATTATGCGGGTTAATTTGTTTTTACCGATGCACTGCTCGGTTACGGCCGTTATGCACCCCACCGACAGAGCAATGCTGACGGTCGCGGCAATGACCGTTATAAACAGCATCAGCCCCTCCATGCGCTGAAAGAAACTGCCTATCTGCTCATTGCGCGCAATATCAGCGAGGCCAAACGACTCATTGGCTGAGGACTGCACCGGCACGCTGAGCGAATAGAGCAGGCAGCACGCCGCCGACGCTACGCTGAGGATTATTCCTGAACGCACTCCTGCTCTGCGAAAATCGCCGTGAGTGTCATTGGGTGAGCAGATATAGGCGGCACACAGCCCTTCGCACAGATAGGACAGCAGTGACACCGCGGCAAGAGCCGTTCCGCCCAACGAAATGTTTACGGGAAGCAAATTGTTTACGCTGTACACACTGCCGCCAAGAGCCAGTATAACCGCAAGAATTATTAAAACCGGCCACAGTATAATGGAGCACACCGAGGCGCACGGCTCAACTCGGCCGACAGCAAGCACAACGGCCGTCGCCAGTATTACCAGGGCAATAATCACAGCCGATGTGTTTGGCATGAGCAATTTGCACGCCGTTTGCGAAACAAGGTAGAGCCGCTCAGCGGCAAAGAGCAATAGTGCGACGGCGAGCACGGTCTGAAGTGCGGCCGCGGCGCCGGTGCTCCTCACATTTTTGGAGCCGACCGTCAGTGAGCAAAAGTACATTACCACCCAGTACCCTGCGGCGGCCGGTATAGCCGCCAGCGCGGCGGCGGATGGGCTGAAATACTCGGCCACAACGGCGGTGTGAAGCATCAGTCCGCTTATCGCCGGCAAGGTCATGACAGCGCACATTTCACTTCGATTGAGTTTTTTTCTCACTTGTTGTCACCGTCCCACTTTCTGGATAAATCGGGTTGTTGGCGCGGTTTTATCGCGTGCAACGAGTGTGGACGCATCTCTTGCATATACACCGGCCTCTGCCAGAACATGTTGGTACCGGCCGACCATTTGATAGCCTGCACTGTCAACAGCCGCTCGTCAAATGAATAGTCGTGCACAAGCAGTGCCAGTATGCTGACCGTGGACAGAGCAACGCCGATAATTCCAAACGCCGCACCAAGTATGATTGTATATAATTTGATAAACCGCATACCGAATGCCAGTTCGTAATCGGGCAGTGCCGCGTTGCCAATTCCCGATACGGCGACGACAATGAGAGTGACCGGACTGACAATTCCGGCGTCAATGGCCGCCGTGCCCAGTATAAGGCCGCCAACCGTCCCAATGGCACCTCCGAGGGCACTGGGCACCCGAAGTCCGGCTTCACGCACCAGTTCAAACAGAATTTCCATCACTATCAGTTCGGTTACTGAGGAAAAGGGCAGATTTTTGCGTGACTCGGCTATCAGCGTCAGCAATTCGGTCGGTATCATTTCGTGGTGATAGCCAATCAGGGCGATGTATATTCCCGACAGCATGGTGGTGCAGAAAAATGCGAATATGCGTATCAAGCGCGAGTAGGTGCCGTTTTGCCAGCGCTGTTGGTTGCTTTCGGGAGAATCGAGCAAAAGAGGCAGTGTTACCGGCATTATCAGCGCAAAGGGCGAGTTATCGCAAATGACGGCCACGCGGCCGCCGGCGATGTAGTGAGCGGCACGCTCAGGTCGCTCGGTCGACAGTATTGTGGGAAAAATTGACCGCGGACAGTCGCTTATCATTTGCGAAACCATGCCACTGCCGGATATATAGTCGCCCGATATATTTTTCAGCCGACGCTTGACCTCATTAACGAGGCGCTTGTTGGTCACGCCGCTGATATACAGCACCGCACATTTTTCGCCGCTCAATGTTCCTGTCGAAACAAATTCGGTGCATAGGTCGGCGGTTTTCATTGCGCGGCGAATAAGCGTGATATTAGTGCGCACATTTTCATTAAATGCTTCCTGCGAGCCGGTCACAACCGCTTCGGTAAGCGGCGTCGATACGCTCCGCCGTTCAAAGCCCTTGGTCTCGCAAATGGCGCAGGTGGCGTCGCCGTCAACAAACACCGGAGTGTCGCCCTGCAGTATCGCCATGACCGCCTCGTCGAGGCTATCGGTTATCTCGCAGTTGTTAAAATGGAGCACATTTTGCTTGTCCAGCCTTTCATGCTGATAGAGCATTATCGGCCGCATTATAAAGTCATTGATGGCATCGGAGTCAGCCATGCCGTCAATATAGGCCAAAAAGCATCTGACGCCTCCGGCCGATTTGAACTCTCGCAGTATGATGTCTTTGTTATGCTTTGAGTGAAAGCGGTCGGCAATGTAGCCGATGTTATCCGAAATGCAAGCCGAAATTTTTTTGCAGTCTGCCATTAAATCACCAAAACTATCATTTTCCAAAAGAACGAAAATATACCGTCAGCCGCGCAGTTGCTCGAATATTTCAACTATTTTAAACTTGACCTCATATTTATCGTAATTCTCTGCAATTTCGGCACTGTTTTTGTCGACTGCTCTTTCCAATTCAGTCGATTGCGAGGCCGCCGGCAGGCACATTTGCGGAAACATAACACACCACCAATTGTGTCCGTTGCCCTCACCGATGACAATGCGCAAGGCGGTATAACTGCCGGCCGGCAGTGTCACCTGCTCATAGTGTCTTGTATCAAAGTCGGCCTGACCGACCGATACATTTACGCTGTAATTTGCGCCGCATTCGGTGACCGTCCGCTCGGCCGTCTGCTGTATCAGCGACAAATTTTCTTTAGCCGCCGCGACGGCATCCTCCATCGTTTCGCACCCATCAAACAAACTCTCTGACAAATCTATCACCGCATCGCGCACCGTCAGTTTGAGTTGCTGGTCGGCACTGCTGTCGGAATTGGCCAATATATGCAGTCGAAAAACGCCGTCACGCAGTTGCTGACAGTTGCGGTCAAATTTATACATTGATAGCAGTGATGTTATTACCAGTGCTAACACCAGTGAAACAGATATTTTTCGCATAAAAAATCCTCCAATAATTTCTAATCAAATTATTGGAGGACATGGATAGGTTTATTCAATTATTTCACAGCCGCTCTCAACTGTATGGCAAATATTGACCAGTCGGTAGATTTTTCGCGCCGACACCGCGCAGTTTTCAGCGGCTTCTCGGCTGTCAAACAAGCCGAAAACGGTTGGCCCGCTGCCGCTTAACCCGCAATGAAAGGCGCCGTGCAAACGCAAAAGGGCAAACTTGGCATCCAACTCCGTCCGCTCCCACACCGACTCAAAGACATTGAGCATATGTGCAGATGCCGCGCGCAAATCGCCGCGCGCAATTTCAGCGGACAAGGCGCCGTTGTCCGGATGCGACAGCGCCGACGCTCCGTCAATGCGTCGGTACATCTCGCCGGTGGACGGCTTGTCCCCATCAGATATCAGCACAAGGTAAAGGCCTCGTATGGCCGGTAACGGCTCAATCAGTTCCCCTATTCCGCGGCATCTGGCGGTGCCGCCGACCATGCAAAAGGGCACATCTGCGCCGAGCGACCCGGCCATATTCGACAACTTATCAGCGGTAAAGGCGCCAAATATGCCGTTGAGCGCAAGCAGCGTCGCCGCACAGTCGGCACTTCCGCCGCCCAGCCCGCCGCAAACCGGTATATGCTTATCGACTGTGATGCGCACACCGCTCGCGATACCGGCGGCGTCAAGATACATCTCGCTGGCCTTATACGCAATGTTGCTTCGGTCGCCGCAAACCGGACAGTCGATGACTATGCCGTCGCTCGCCTTCTCGACCGTTACGGTGTCAAACAAACTTACCGACTGCATCACACTGTCCAGCAGATGATATCCGTCAGCCCGTTTGCCTGTAATATCGAGCGACAAATTGACCTTGGCATACGCCTTTAGAGTTACTCTGTTACTCATTTTTCAGTTCATCCAAAAACAGTTTTGTCCTGCGAATGGCCTCTTTGATGTGGTCAACGCTGTAACAGTATGACGCACGCACAAAGCCCTCACCGCCGGCGCCAAAGGCTGAGCCGGGCACAAGCGCGACACTCTGTGAATAGAGCAGTCGCTCGCAAAACTCCTCCGAGGTGAGGCCGGTCGACGCTATGCACGGAAATGCGTAAAACGCACCGCTCGGCTTGAAGCACTCAAGACCGATGGAATTGAACCCATTGACCATGATGTTGCGGCGTGCCTCATACTGCTGTTTCATGGCAGCGATATCATCATCACCGTTGCGAAGCGCCTCAATGGCCGCGTACTGTGATGTAGTCGGTGCACTCATTATCGCATACTGATGTATCTTTGTCATTTGTTTTAGTATCGGCGCCGGGCCGCACGCATAACCAAGCCGCCAACCGGTCATTGAATAGGTTTTGGAAAAACCTGAGATGATGACCGTGCGCTCCTGCATACCGTCAATTTGCGCAATCGAAGTGTGTGAACCGTCATAGGTCAGTTCGCCGTATATCTCATCCGACAGCACGGCAATATTGGTGCCGCGCAGTACAGCCGCAATCTCCTCAAGATGCTCTCGGCGCATGACGGCGCCGGTTGGATTGCACGGAAACGGCATAATGAGCAGTTTGGTTTTATCGGTCATAACAGCGCGCAGTTCATCGGCCGTCAGCCGAAATTCATTTTCGCGCTTAGTCCGAATAATAACCGGCGTGCCGCCGCTCATGCGGATTATCGGCTCGTAACAGACAAAGCTGGGCTGTGGCAAAATAACCTCATCGCCCGGCGCAACAAGCGTGCGAATGGCCGCGTCAATGCCTTCACTGCCGCCGACGGTGACCAGTATGTCGCTTTTCGGGTCATATTGGAGGTAAAAACGGCGGCGCATATACTCCGCTATCTCACTGCGCAGTTCCATAAGGCCGCGGTTGGCGGTATAACGAGTCTTTCTGTCCTCGAGCGAGCGAATACCGGCCTGACGAATGTGCCACGGAGTCGCAAAATCGGGCTCTCCGACGCCGAGCGAAATAACATCTTTCATACCCTCGGCAATGTCGAAAAATTTGCGTATGCCCGACGGCGGCAAGGCAACAATGTCGCGGTTTAAAATATCATCATAATTTATCACAGCGAAAAAGTCTCCCTATCGTCACTTATTCCGCCGGTCATATCAAATCCCAGTTCCTTGTACCGCTTGAGCACAAAGTGGGTGCCGGTCGATACCACTCCCTCAAGCGTAGACAACTGCTTGGCGACAAACATTGCCACCTTTTGAAGGCTCTGTCCCGTTACGATGACGCACAAATCAAATCCGCCGCTCATCAGATAGACACTTTCAACATTGTCAAACTTTTTGACCTTTTCAGCCAACTCATCAAAGCCGAAATCACGCTTTGGCGTAACTTTCAGTTCGATAAAGGCCGTCACATGGGTGTTATCGACCTTGTCCCAGTCTATAAGCGCCTTGTATCCGCAGACAATCTTTTTATTCTCAAGTTGGTCCATCATTTTGGCCACCGTTTCGGTATCGGTACCCAGCATGACGGCCAGTTCCTCGAGCGAATAACGCGCATTTTGGTTTATAAGTGAAATCAACTTATTTTCCATCAAAATACCCCCCTATCGGTTAAAATCATGCGTAAAATTTGGCTTTTCATCAAAAGCCAATTTATCTGTAATCAATTTCGAGCGGCACTCGGTCAATATACACACTCACGCGGTCAAACCCGCAACTATCAAGCAAATCTAGGCCCACTTCAACGCCGCTGCCCACATCGTGAGCCGAGTGAGCGTCAGACCCGACGGTCACATACCGTCCGCCGGCCGCACGGAAACGCTTGAGCATATCCGCCTCCGGCAATTTGCGGTCGGCATATTTGGTCAGGTGCGAGGTATTTACCTCATATGCGATATCCCGCTCGGCCATCAGGTGAAAAAGGCAGTCAATCTGAGAATAATAGTCGGCAATGTTTACATCGCATTTGATGTATCTCAGCGGATACAGCAAATGAGCTATGACATCAACAAGGCCCGACTCGGCCATACGGCACACCTCGTCAAAATAGGCTTTAAGCGCCGGCAGAGGGTCGGTGTCCGGCGCCATTTTCATAAACCCATCAGGCGCCGCGTTAAAGCGATGCACAGAGCCCAGCACAATATCATATTGCTTATCAAGCACTCGCGCGGCCGCCTCCGTGTTGCTCAAAGGAGTGCCGACCTCAACACCCGCAAGCACCAACAGGTTGCCCGAGAAAATGCTCTTGGCCTTGCAAGTTTCAAAAAAACTCTGTCTCAGCGTCAGTTCGGTGTTGTGCCGCTTGAATGGCTCAGGCATGCACTCGCAGTGGTCGGTAACGGCCAGTGCACGCAAGCCGTTCCTGATGGCATATTCGCACATCAGTGTCACATTATGCTTGCCATCGTGCGAGTTGTCACTGTGAGAGTGCAAATCGACCATATGACTGTATTTCATCTTTGTCACCGCCTAACACATATATTATATGCCCTACCGCTTAAAATACATCAGATTGAGCGCACGAAACGGTCAAATGCGGCTACGCCCTCGGCATCGCGCTTATACACTCCGGCGTCTTCCAGCACCTGAGAAAACACCAGTCCGATTTACTTCTTGATGATATCCTCAATATTATCGGCAGTAACTTGATAATTGCCGATGAAACTGTCAACCCAATCGGCGTGCTTGGCGGTATCCTCGTCAGAGCGAAGGTCACTGCCGTCAAGAATCATGCGGCACAGTTTGGCAATTTCGCCCTTGAGACGGGCGGGCAATACTGCCAGTCCCATTACCTCAATGAGTCCGATGTTCTCCTTTTTGATGTGGTGCAGTTGGGCATGCGGATGGTAGACGCCCATCGGGTGCTCATCGGTGGTTATGTTGTTGCGCAAAACAAGGTCGAGTTCATAGTTATCCCCTCTGCGTCGTGCGATGGGGGTAATGGTGTTGTGAGGCTCGCCGTCAGTCTCGGCATAGATGAATGCCGCTTCATCGGTGTAGCCGCGCCAAGCCGCAAGTATGCGGTCGGCAAGTTCAATAAGCCGCGATTTGTCGGCGCCGTTAAGGCGGATAACCGACATCGGCCATTTAACAATGCCGGCGCTTATGTCGTCAAATCGGTCAAATTTAACCTCGCGCTCAATCGGTGCCTTGGCCATGGCAAACTCATAGTGCCCGCCCTGGAAATGGTCGTGGGTCAGTATGGAGCCGCCCACTATCGGCAAATCTGCATTTGAGCCAACAAAGTAGTGCGGAAAAAGTGTCACAAAATCGAGCAGTTTGGCAAATGTCGCGCGGTTGATGGCCATCGGCGTGTGTTCGGAATTAAAGACGATGCAGTGCTCGTTGTAGTAGACATAGGGCGAGTACTGCATAAGCCACGGCTGATTGTTAATAGTCATCGGGATGATGCGGTGATTCTGCCGCGCCGGTGAATTAACTCGGCCGGCATAGCCCTCGTTCTCTTTGCACAAGAGGCACTTGGGGTAGCCGCCCTGCTTGGCCAATTTGGCCGCCGCGATGGCTTTGGGGTCCTTTTCCGGTTTGGATAGGTTGACTGTGATGTCAATGGTGCCATACTCGGTGTCAGCCGTCCACTTCATATCACGTGCAATGCGGTAGCGGCGGATGTAGTCGCTGTCCTGACAAAGTTTGTAGAAGTAATCGGTCGCGGCCACCGGCGACTGAGCATAGAGCGAGTTGAACTGCGCAATGACCTCGCCGGGGCGCGGAGTCAGCAGACCCATCAGTTTGGTGTCGAACAAATCGCGGTAGACGATGCTGTCCTCTATCATACCCATCTCGACGGCGTAGTCGCACAACTCCCTGAGTGTGTCCTCGAGGTTTATCTCCTCATCACAGTCAGCCGGCTCCTCATACGATTCCAGACCGAGAGCCTCAAGCAGTCGATTGGTTGCCCAAACCTTATCCTCCGGCGTGATGAGACCGCATGAGATGGCATATTCTATCAGATTATGTATGCTGTTATAAATCATTTTAATGTCCCGCCTTATGATATTTTGGCACCGCCGATAGGACGGATGTTTAGCACATGGCAATTGCCCGCGCCAAATACGCGCTCGATAGCGGCTTTGTACTCATCGAGCATGTCGACCGGCACAAATGCCTGAATGGTGCCGCCGAAGCCACCGCCGTGTACGCGGTAGGCGCCGCGCTCGCCAAGCACATGGTCGGTAAGCGCCAGCGCAAGCGACAGGCCCTGTTCCTTGGGAGCGCAGGCGGCATAAACATTTTGCAGATACATGAAGGATGAACGGCCGCTCTCCTTAACAAGGGTCAGGAATTTATCAAACTCGCCCGCCTTGAGCGCATTTTTCTCGTCGACGGCGCGCTGATTGTCGTTGAAGAAGTGTATGGCACGCAGTACGGCACGGTCACCGAAACTGACGCGCAACTCGGAAATCTTACTGTAAAAATCAGCCGGGTCAACCTTACGCAGTGCATCGGTACCGAAGAACTTGGCGACCGAGCGCATCTCGCTCGGAACAGCGGCATACTCGTTGGTCAAATCGGCGTGGTTGCCGCCGGTGTTGACAATGCAGAGCGCGTGGCCGTGGGCCGTGATATCGAAATCAACCTTTTCAATTACGGGATTATCAATATCGCCAAAGTCGATGGCGGTAAAGCCGCCAACCGAACTGGCCATCTGGTCCATCAGGCCGCTGGGCTTACCGAAAAATTCATTCT
>JAQXHB010000088.1 GCA_029007015.1 Bacillota bacterium
CGGGTGTCGGCAAGACATCCATTGCATCCTGCGTTGCCGAGTGCATGGGACGCCGATTTGAGCGGGTGTCGCTGGGCGGCGTTAAGGACGAGTCGGAGATACGCGGCCACCGCCGCACCTACATCGGGTCAATGTCCGGCCGTATCATGGCCGCGGTGTCGCACGCCGGCACCTCCAATCCGGTCATTTTGCTTGACGAAATTGACAAAATCGGTTCTGACTTCAAGGGCGACTGCTCTGCCGCACTGTTAGAGGCGCTTGACCCTGAGCAGAACGCGACCTTCAGGGATCACTACATAGACTTGCCGTTTGACTTGAGCAGGGTGCTGTTCATAACCACCGCCAACGATGAGTCGGCAATACCCGAGCCTCTGCGCGACCGTATGGAGGTCATCCGTCTGGCCGGATATACGCGCGAGGATAAGTTCCGCATCGCGCGCGATCACCTGGTTGCAAAGCAACTTGAGCGCCACGGTATGACTCCGTCGGTCTGCCGCATCGGAGACGACGCAATATATACCCTCATCGACCACTACACGCGCGAGGCCGGTGTGCGCACGCTCGAGAGAAATATTGCGTCGCTGTGCCGCAAGTCGGCGGTGCGCATTGCATCGGGTGAGGCAAAACGGGTGAGTGTCAGCGCCGCCTCGGTCGAGCAGATGCTGGGCAAGCGCAAGTTCCTTGTCGATACGGTCGAAAATCACAGCGATGAAATCGGTGCTGTCAACGGCCTTGCATGGACAAGTGTCGGCGGCGAGATAATGCGGCTGGAGGTATCGGTGCTTGACGGCAGCGGCAAGGTCGAGTTGACAGGCTCGCTTGGTGATGTTATGCAGGAATCGGCCAAAACGGCCATCGGCTATATCCGCAGTATGGCCGGCCAACTGGGTATCGACGCCTCGTTTTACAAGAATAAGGACATTCATGTCCACGCCACCGAATCGGCCGTGCCCAAGGATGGGCCGTCAGCCGGCATTACCATCGCCACGGCGCTGGTGTCCTGCCTTTGCGGCAGGGCTGTTCGCCGCGATGTGGCCATGACGGGCGAGATTACCCTGCACGGACATGTTTTGCCCATCGGCGGGCTTAAAGAGAAGTCGATGGCCGCCTACCGCGCCGGCGTCACTACGGTCATTATTCCGAAAGAAAATGAGCGCGATTTGGACGATATAGACGCCGAAGTGAGACGGGCAATCAGGTTCATTCCGGTCAGCGAGGCGCGCTCGGTCTTTGATATTGCGCTGTGCGATGATGAAATCTCCGACGGCGAGCGGGCAGATGGGCCTAAGATGCCGCCGGTGCATGCGAGCGGCGCCGTCAACGCGATAGGGGGTTGCGATAGGTGAAATTTATAAACGCAGAGTTTGAGGCTGCCTACGGATTGTCCCGCCAGTTGCCGCCCTCGTCAGTGCCGGAAATCGCATTTTCCGGCCGGTCGAATGTGGGCAAATCGTCGCTGATAAATAAGATACTCAACCGCAAAGCGCTTGCGCGCACATCTTCAACCCCCGGCAAGACCGCGACCGTGAATTTTTACAGGGTCGATGGGGTGCGCCTTGCCGATTTACCGGGCTACGGCTTTGCCAAGGTGGCAGACGGAGAAAAGCGCCGCTGGGGCGAATTGATGGATGCCTATTTCACCACCGGACGCGATATTCGTTTGGTGGTGCAGTTGGTCGATATGCGGCACGGGCCGTCTGATGATGACTGCTCAATGATGAGTTTTATGAGTGAAAATGGCATTCCGTTTATTGTTGTCGCAACCAAAAGCGATAAACTCAACAAGACTCAGTTTGCCTCAAATTTGGCCGCACTTCGCGAGGATATCGACGCCATCGTGCCTGATATAGACATCATTCCGTTCTCTGCGCTGAAGGGAACAGGTGCTGATGAGGTCCGCCGGTTGATATCTAAGGCCGTTGAATGAATAATATTAAAAAAAGCAAAATAAATTGTTGCAATTGACTTAACTTTGTGGTATTATATCAAAAGTGGTTCGTTCCGCTTGAGTATTGGAGGTTAAATACATGAGCGTTTGGGGATATATCATAGGTTCTTTTATACTTCTGCTTGCGCTTATTATCATCGGCGTTGTCCTGTTGCAAGAGGGACGCAGAGCCGGCATCAGCGGCGCTATTTCCGGTGCGGCCGATTCGTTCTTGTCTAAGAATAAGGCGCGCTCGGTTGATGCCAAGCTGGCTCGCTGGACAAAGTATATTGTCATCGCCTTTTTTGTGCTGATTTTGGCGGCCAATATTATCGCCATCGCGTTGGCATAGTCAGTTTGCTGCTTTTTCTGCGGTGCGCAGATTTGTTGTGTGCACCGCAGAATTATAGTGTAATATCCGGGTGTAGCTCAGTTTTGGTATGAGCGCTTGAATGGGGTTCAAGAGGCCGCAGGTTCGACTCCTGTCACTCGGACCATATCGAGTATTCATAAGGGATTTCACTTATGAATACTCGATTTTTT
>JAQXHB010000089.1 GCA_029007015.1 Bacillota bacterium
GAATCGTTGAGGCCGATGATGAGCGGACTGTCCTTCTTGGCGCAGTACAAATGGTCGGGGTCATCATCGCACAGGATGCCGAGTGCATACGAACCCTCAACGGCATTCATAGTCCTGGCGATTGCGTGCAAAATATTACCGTCACGGTAATAGTACTCAAGCATATGAGCCACAACCTCGGTGTCGGTCTCTGACTGAAATTTGAAGCCCTTGGAGATGAGTATCTCTTTCAGGCGGCCGAAGTTCTCGATAATACCGTTATGTACAACGGCAAACTTGCCGTTCATGCTGACATGGGGGTGCGAATTGACATCTGACGGCTTGCCGTGGGTAGCCCAGCGAGTGTGGCCGATACCCATAGTAGAATTGATTGTACTGCCGTTATTAGTGATGCCTCGCAGATTATCAATGCGTCCCACCGCCTTGCTGACGGTTATGCCGCCTTTGCTCATACATGCAATGCCGGCCGAATCGTATCCTCTATATTCAAGCTTCTGTAATCCGTTTAACAAAATAGGTGCCGCTTGAAGGCAACCGGTAAAACCAATAATTCCGCACATACGCTTCCTCCTAGTTAGGTTTTATTACTAACAATTATAATACAATAGGCGCGTATTTGCAACAATTATATTTTTCTCAGTGCGTCTATCGGGCTTAAACGGCCGGCCTTAAGCGCTGGGTAAATTCCAAACAAAGCGCCCATTGACACCGTGGCGGCAACTATAGCAAGCACCGTCGCCAAATTTATGCTGAATGTAAAGCCGGCCGCTACCGACGCAGCATACGATACGGCGACGCCGAGGCTGACCCCAATCAGCGAGGCCGTCAGGCAAATTATGATAGCCTCCAGCATAAATTCCAATGCTATTGTACCGCACCCGGCGCCGAGTGCTTTTTTTATCCCGATTTCGCCTGTGCGCTCATTGACCGACATGAGCATCACATTCATAAGCCCGATGGCAGATACCAGCACAGACACCAGCCCGATGCACAGAATTATGGCGGTCATAATGTCCAGCAGCCCCAGCAGAGTATCACGCTGGTTGGACAGATTATCGCTCTTGTACGCCGACAAATTGCCGCCAATGCCCTGCATCAACCGCTCGATTTCTGCGGCGGCGCGGTCGTTGTCGCATCCACTGCACAGTGTAACGGCAATCATGGTCAGCGACGGGTCGCCCAGTTGCTGCTGCAGCGATGTGTAAGGGACATATATGAACGACGGCATATACGAACCCGCTACTCCGCGCAGCAAACTGCCCTCAGTGGACAGCACGCCGATGACTGTATAAATGCCGCTTGTGTCGCCGAAACCGATTTCCACCGTCTGGCCGAGAGCATTTTTAGTGCCGCACAGTTTTTGAGCCAGCACATCGTCAATTATGCACACATCACTTGCACTGCTGATATCGCCCATTTCAATCAGTCGGCCGCGTGAGACATTGAGCGAAATAATTTTGTCGGCGTTGTTATCGATGCCCCACAGATACACTTCACTTGAATCGCGCTCAGTTGAAATGACGGCGTCGCCGCTGACAATAGGCATGGTTCGATCAACAAAATTCAGCGCATTGATGTACTCGATATCGTCAAGTTCAACCTCGCAGTTGCCGTTGTCGGCCGTCAGCAAAAGTCCGTTCAGGCCGAGGCTGTTGAGTTCCTCCTCAAACTCGGCAATACCGGCCGAACTGATGACGCATATGATAATGACCGCCATCGTACCGATGACAGTGCCGAACATCGACAGAGCAGTTCGTCCTATGTGCCGCCGCAATGAGCACAGCACGCTGTGCAGCATACCCTATCCCCCTTTAATAGACAACTTTCACATTATTTCCGCTGATAAACGAAATGTCATCGACAACGATATCGCCCGTTTTAACTCCGCTCTCTGCCACATACCCTTCGGGCAGTATTTCGCTGTAATTAAAATAACTTTTGCTGGCTTTTCCGCCGCTGATAATGTAAACATAATCACCCATTTTATCATTACCGACCGCTTTGAGCGGAATGATTACGGCGCCGTCAACCTGCTCGGTGACTATCTCCACCTTGGCAGTAAATCCGACTGTGACGGCGTCGTCGGCGTCGTCAATGGCAATTACTGCGTCAAGAGTAGTGTTGCCGCCGGCCGACTTGGTGGCGTAATGATAAATCTTTTCGACTGTGCCGTGATACTCTCTCTCAAGGCCGTCGGCACGGACAATCACACTTTTGCCTATACTGATATCACCCGCGTTGCTCTGCGGCACTTTAATGCGCACTGTCATGTCATCGGGCTGTGCAATTACAGCCAGTGTTACACCGGCGCTCGCCGTTTTGCCTCTGTCAGCGGCAATGCTTACCACCACACCGCTGCGGTCGGCCGACAAATATTTTTCGCCCGACCCACTGCTGACCAGTTTTATCAGTTTGTCCCCTTTTTCAACAAATTCGCCCTGCTGAACCAGCACCTTTTCAACTACGGCATCCCGCTCGGGTGAAATTCCGCTCTCACAGTCGGCCTCGACGGTGCCGGAGCAGATAATGCGGCGGTCAAATGACGATTCCGACAGTGTATATGCCGTGACCTGAACTGTATCACTGCCGACGCAGTAGAATATGATAACAGCCAGCACGGCGGCGATTGAACAGCCGATTACAGCGAGCGTTTTTTTCATTTCATATCACCTCAACGAGGCTATTATTTACAAATATTGCACTAATATTTATCTGAGTATTTTCCAAGTTATACTGCAAATCATATACTCGGGTGACAAAGTTATATGAACATCATTTCGTGCGGACTTAACTGCATTCATCAAAGTGACGGATTTTGCAGACTTGACGGCCCGTCGGCCGTTTACAACAGCGACGGCGGGTGTGCTTATTTTATCCGCACCGAACACCAAATTAAACGAAATAGAGGAAAAAGCATGAAAAAAATCGCCTTCTTTGACACCAAGCCATATGACAAGGTTTGGTTTGACAAACTAAACAAAAACTATGAAATCGAGTATTTTGACAGCAAACTCAACCGAAAGACTGCGATGCTGGCAAACGGCTTTGATGCGGCGGTCGCATTCGTCAACGATGATATCGACGCAGGGGCCATCGACCGCCTGACAGAAAACAATGTAAATGTGCTTGCAATGCGCTGTTCGGGATACAACAATGTGGACATAAAACACGCTTTAGGTAAGTTGACAGTGCTGCATGTGCCGTATTATTCACCATATGCTGTTGCAGAGCACGCAATGGCCATGCTGCTCACCCTTAACCGACGGCTTCACAAGGCATATAACCGCACCAGAGATTTCAACTTCAGCCTGAACGGGCTGACCGGTACCGATTTGCACGGCAAGACGGTGGGTGTAATCGGCACCGGCAAAATCGGTCAGGTCTTTATCGGCATCTGCCGCGGATTCGGCATGAATGTTATAGCATATGATCCCTACCCTGCGGCCGACACCGATTACAAATATGTTTCCTTGGACGAGTTGTTTTCAAGCAGCGACTTTATTTCTCTGCACTGTCCGCTGACCGAGCAATCGCATCACATCATCGACCGCGCAAGCATAGGCAAAATGAAGCAAGGTGTGTTCATTGTCAACACCTCTCGCGGCGGGCTGATTGACAGCGAAGCACTGCTTGGCGGCCTGAATGACGGCGTCATAAAAGGTGCGGCGCTGGATGTTTACGAGGAAGAATCCGACCTATTCTTTGAGGACTACTCAAACGAGGTGGTGCTCGATGAGGTGCTCTCACTCCTTGTGTCGCGGCCGAATGTACTGATTACTTCTCATCAAGCCTTTTTGACCGATGAGGCGCTCGAAAAAATAGCAGAAATCACGCTGAAAAATTTGGACGATTATTTTGCCGGCAAACCGCTTGATAACGAGGTGGTCTATCACCCGAAGGACAGTGCCGCAGTAAAGTAATAAAAGTAAAGCCCGCCTCATACCATTTTACAAACGGTATATGAGGTGGGTTATGAAAAAAATATTATGTGTAATTAGCGCTTTATCACTCTTTTGTGTGCCGGTTTTTGCCGACGGCAGTGCAACTCAGCCGCAGAGTTCTATCGTTACCGAATACTACACCGACGACTATCTGAGCGATTTTTCAGCCGATGACACCCTCGCCGCCGCTACATCTCCCGGCGAAATGGAACTGGATGCAAAGTCGGCCATTTTGATGGACCAAATGACCGGCAAAGTGCTCTATGAGTTAAACGCCGACGACCGGTTGCCGCCGGCATCGGTGACCAAGGTAATGTCCCTTTTGCTCATAGCAGAGGCCATCGACAGCGGCAAAATCAAACTTGATGACACCGTCACCTGCTCGGAGCACGCAATGAGCAAGGGCGGCTCGCAAATCTGGCTTGAAGTGGGCGAAACCATGACGGTTGACCAGTTGCTCAAGGCGACAGCAGTCGGTTCGGCCAACGATGCAACAACCGCACTGGCAGAACATGTTGCAGGCAGTGAGGAGGGATTTGTAGCCCGCATGAACGAGAGGGCGGCCGAACTGGGCATGAAAAACACTAACTTTGTAAACTGCACCGGTCTTGACGCCGACAATCACTACACATCAGCCCGTGACATTGCCATCATGTCGAGCGAACTGATGAAACATGAGTTTATACAAGATTACACCACCATATGGATGGACACCCTGCGAGGAGGACAAACGCAACTGGTCAACACCAACAAACTGGTCAGATTTTATCAGGGCGCTACCGGACTGAAAACCGGCACAACCGATAAGGCAGGTCACTGTCTGTCTGCGACGGCGACGCGTGACGGACTCAATTTGGTGGCGGTGGTGCTTGGTTCGTCAACCGGAAAAAGCCGTTTTGCATCGGCAAAAAAACTGCTTGATTACGGTTTTGCCAATTTTGAATCAAAAATAATCGCCGTGGCCGATGACCTGCTGCACGATGTCAATGTGACCGGAGGCACAGTTAAGAAAATCGGCGTCGAACCAAACGGCACCCTCGGCGTGCTGATTAACAAAGGTGACGCCGAAAATATTAAAACCGAAATCAAACTGCCTGACTCAGTTGAAGCGCCGATTACCGCCGGCGACACTGTCGGCCATGCCGTAATTAGCCTGAGCGGAGACGAAATAGGGCAAATTGATTTGATTGCCACCCAAACAGCCGAAAAAATGACCTACTGGCGGGGAGTAGTCAGATTGGCGATGGCGCTGTTCAAAGCATAAAAAC
>JAQXHB010000090.1 GCA_029007015.1 Bacillota bacterium
CGATTCCCATCACCCGCTCCATTTTTTAAGCCGCCTATTCGGGTTGGCTCTGTTTTTTATCTCGGCATATTTGATAAATAGTTGAGGTGTTAATATGAAACTGTCTGAAATTTACATTCGAGACCCGTTTATCCTGCCTTATGATGGCCGGTATTATCTGTTCGGCACCCCTGGGCAGTATTCTTGGGCGGGGCAGGACGGCTTTTACTGCCACATTTCTGATGATCTTGAAAATTGGTCAGAGCCAATACATTGCTTTGAAGCGCCCGACGGATTTTGGGCAACCGAGCATTACTGGGCGCCCGAGGTGCATTACTATAACGGCCGATTTTTCATGTTTGCATCCTTCTTTGCCAAGGGGCATATGCGTGCCGTCCAGGTTTTGGCTGCCGATAAGCCTGAGGGCCCGTATGAAGTGTGGAGTTGCCCGTTGACGCCAAATGACTGGATGTGCCTTGACGGCACACTTTATGTTGAAAACGGCGTGCCGTACATGATTTTCTGCCACGAGTGGGTCCAAGTCAGCGACGGCGAGATGTGCATTGTCAGGCTCACCGACGACCTGAAAGGAACTGTCGGCCAGCCCAGAGTGCTGTTCAAGGCTTCGCAGACCGGCTGGTCATCGCCAAAAATCAGCGGCGGTTTGGTCACCGATGGCCCTTATATGCACACATGCGCCGACGGCCGGTTGATTATGATATGGTCGAGCTATGACGAGAACGGCTATGTAGAGGCGGTTGCCTATTCGGATAACGGCAGTGTTAACGGCGAGTGGAAACACTGTCAAAAGACTATGTCGTCGGTCAACGGCGGTCACGGAATGATTTTTAAAACCTTCGACGGCGAGATGCTCTTTACTATGCATCATCCTAACGGGCCGGCCGGCTCCGAGAGGGCGGCTATTATGAAATTGGCCGAAATACCCGATGAGCCTTTTTTGAAAATTGTAACCAAATAATTTACCGGGCCGCGGCGTTCTTTTATCGCGCCGCGGCCCGATTTTTTGTTTCCTGCGGTTTATTATATCTTGACATTTTGCGACGCAGGAGTTATAATACTTCTTGTGCTGTGGGCGCGCGTCTGCAGTCGGCACAGTGGAATATGTCTTGGTAGCTCAGCCGGATAGAGCATCTGCCTTCTAAGCAGAGGGTCGGGGGTTCGAGTCCCTCCCAGGACGCCAAATGAAAATCCGTTCTCGTTAGAGAACGGATTTTCGTTTGTGATGGGTGTTCAAAAGAGAATTGTGTGAAGCTCTTGATTTTTGGTTTTATTCTGTACTTCGTGCAGAGTTTTATTTTTACTTCGTAAAAGTTTTATTGAAACCTCACGGTTTCAGTTATATTATATTCGCCTATTTAACTGTGCGAAGCACAATAAAACTGCGAAGCAATAAAACTTGCCAAAGGCGAATATAACTGACAAAACCTTTCTGTTTTCACAGAAAGGTTTTTTCTGGCGCGCTTGGAGGGACTCGAACCCCCGACCTTTTGGTTCGTAGCCAAACACTCTATCCAGCTGAGCTACAAGCGCATATTTCGTTGACCAAATAATAATATCACATTATGTCCATAAAAGCAAGAGTAAATTTCAATTTCTTGAAAAAAATTTTTTAATGCAGATTAAGCGGTTGGTCTGTAACCCCAAAAATCGCGGATAATTTACGGCGGCAGAGTGCACTGCCGCCGTTTTGCATTGACCTGTTTTTTGCAACTATGCCGGTTCGCCGGCATAGTTCCGGACCGTCCTTTAGGTGTTTTCAACATCCGACTCGGTCGTTTTGGTTTAATTTATAAGTACTGTTATTCAGTCATTATTAACGCCTTAATCACTGCAAAATCATACTTTTTTAAACACTGTCATTTCAGTCTTGCTGTCAGCGTTGTTCACGTAATGCCAGCCGACATTCATCAGATAGTCGCCGCCAAAGCGCCTGTCGGTGCCCTCAACGGTATAAACCGCCGTTTCGTCCAGCCCCTCGAGCAGAATGTACTCATCGGGTGCGCTGGGCATGGGTTTGCTGCAATTGACAGTCAAAATGACGGTGTTTTTATCCTCCGAGACAAACTCGATGGCACAAATATCGCTCTCAAACGGCGACCTCAAACGGTGGCAGTCGCCCTTGTGGAACACTTCGCCCAACTTGCGGTAGGTCTTTATAGCCTGCTCGGCCGTCTCAAGTTCGGCGTCGGTGCACTTGTTTAAATCAAGTTCAAAGCCGAACTGTCCCATCATGGCAACATTGCACCGCATATCGAAACTGGTAATTCTGCCCACCTGATGGTTGGGCACGGCCGAAACATGCGCACCCATTGAGCTGAAGGGATAGGCCATGCTCGTGCCGTACTGTATCTTGAGACGCTCAACTGCGTCGCTGTCATCACTTGTCCATGTCTGAGGCATGTAGTAGAGCATGCCGGCGTCGAAACGCGCACCGCCGCCCGCGCAACTCTCGAACAGCACATTCGGGAATCGGCTTGTGATTGTCTCAAGCACTCGGTACAGGCCCAAAATGTATCGGTGCATTACCTCGCCCTGATGGGCTCCGTCCCAAAAGGCCGACCCCGGCTCGGACATACAGCGGTTCATATCCCACTTGACATATTCGATGTTGGCGCGGCTGAGAATGCCGCTGAGAGTGTCAATGATGTAGTCGCACACATCGTCGCGCGAATAGTCAAGTGTGTACTGATGGCGGTTGAGCGACGGCTTTCTGCCCTTGGTGTGGATAATCCAGTCGGGGTGATTTTTGAACAGTTCGGTGCCCGGATTGACCATCTCGGGCTCAAACCAAAGGCCGAACCGCATGCCGAGAGCGTTTATGCGTTTTGCAAGCCCTTCAAGCCCGTTGGGCAGGCGGTCGCGGTTTTCGTACCAGTCACCGAGGCCGTTGTCATCGCTAATGCGCGAACTGAACCAGCCGTCATCGAGCACCATCGTGTCAATGCCGACCTTTGACGCACGCTCGGCAATCTCAACTATCTTGTCCTCGTTAAAGTCAAAGTAGGTGGCCTCCCAGTTATTGACAAGGACAAAGCGCTCGGAGTCTCTGTACTTGCCTCTGCAAAGGCGCGTGCGGTACAGTTTGTGATAAATTCTGGACATTTCACCCAGTCCGTTGGCCGAATAAACCAGCACCGCCTCAGGGGTTTGAAAACTGTCGCCCTTTTCCAGAACAAACTGGAAGTTGGTGGGATTGATGCCTATATAGGCGCGCACACCGTTGTAGGGGTTGCGCTCGACGCCGGCGGTGAAATTGCCGCTGTATACCAAATTAAAGGCGTAGACATTGCCGTGCTTTTCATCGGCATTTTTATCGCACAGCGCAATAAACGGATTGTGAAAAGAACTGCTGCAGCCGTAGCGGCTGTTGACGCTCTGATTACCCGGAGTAATCGGCTGTCTGGTAATGTGGCGCTCCCTTGCCCACGAGCCGTCAAGGTGTAGCAGTTCGCGCTCGGGACTGCCGTAAAAATCAACCGTGGCGCTCATTGCAGAATCAAGCAGCAGTCGCTCGCCGTTGTTGATAATCTTTACATTGCGCGTGATGGCATCGAGTTGCTCAAACACCGAATAGGACAAAACCACCTCGACATTTTGCAGGGCGTCCTCAAGGTGTACGGTGAGGGTCTGCACCTTGTCGCCCACCTCGCAGTAGGTGGACGGCAGCCCATCAAGTGCCGGCTTGCCGTCGGTTATTTCGTAGCCCTTGTATGTCAGGTTGGATACACGGCTGCCGTCGGCAAATGTAAACTCGGCCGACGGAAAGCGCATGTCGGCATTGCCGTAGGTTGAATATTCAAACGGCAATACATCGGAGGAATTGTCTCCTAAATCGGCAACATGCGGGCGCCAAACACAATCGTTCAAATCGGTCTTGCCGAGCCGATTTACCAGCCGCTTGCCCCAGTAGCGGTGAAACAGTTTTTCGCCGTTCCAAACGCCCATGGCATATGTGGTGCGGTCTGTGTTAAGATAAAATACTTCATTTTCTCTGTCGAATGTAATCATAACATTGCTCCTATCGATTTTTTATGTAGATATGGACCTTTGAAATCGACTGATTTTCAA
>JAQXHB010000091.1 GCA_029007015.1 Bacillota bacterium
GAATAGGGTGGTTGCGTTAAGCGTATATTACGGCTTATCGTCCCTTTGTCGGGGCGGTGGGCCGTTTTTATTTTTGTAATTTTTTGTAAGGAGTTGTCCACATGTGGATGTAATGAGATGGATCAACCAACCTGAATTTTGTTGAGCAGGAGAAAAAAATCGAGAAATTCTGGCGCGACGAAAAAATATTTGAAAAGAGCATCGGGTGCCGCGAAGGATGCGAGCCGTATGTCTTTTATGACGGTCCGCCGACCGCCAACGGCAAGCCGCACATCGGCCATGTGCTGACACGCGTTATCAAAGATATGATACCGCGCTATCATACCATGAAGGGGCAGATGGTTCCGCGCAAAGCCGGATGGGATACTCACGGTCTGCCGGTCGAGTTGGAGGTTGAAAAACTGCTCGGCCTTGACGGCAAGGAGCAGATTGAGCAGTACGGCTTGGAGCCCTTCATAGACCACTGCAAAGAAAGCGTGTGGAAGTACAAGGGTATGTGGGAGGACTTTTCCCGCACCGTCGGCTTCTGGGCCGATATGGACAATCCGTATGTCACCTATCACAACGACTTCATCGAGTCCGAGTGGTGGGCGTTAAAGCAGATTTTCGAGCGCGGCCTGCTCTACAAGGGATTCAAAATTGTGCCCTACTGCCCGCGCTGCGGCACACCGCTGTCGTCGCACGAGGTGGCTCAGGGCTACAAAACGGTCAAGGAGCGTTCTGCCATTGTCCGTTTCAAGATTGTCGGTGAGGAGGGCTACTTCCTGGCGTGGACGACTACGCCGTGGACACTGCCCAGCAACACCGCACTGTGCGTTCACCCGGACAAGAACTACTGCCGCGTAAAGGCCGCCGACGGCAACATCTACATTTTGGCCGAGGCGTTGCTCGACAGCGTGCTGGGCTCTCTCGGCAGTGACGGACAGCCGGCGTACGAGGTGCTCGACACCTTTACCGGCAAGCAAATTGAGCACAAGCGGTATGAGCCGCTCTATCAGTGTGCCGCCGACGCCGCCGAGCGTCAGCACAAGCCGGCGCACTATGTCGCCTGCGACACCTATGTTACAATGAATGACGGCACCGGCATAGTACACCTTGCGCCGGCTTTCGGTGAGGATGACTCCAATGTCGGCCGCCGCTATGATATGCCGTTTATTCAGACGGTCGACAGCAAGGGCGATATGACGGCCGACACCCCCTTTGCGGGCAAGTTCGTCAAGGATGCCGATCCGCTGGTGCTGACCGACCTTGACAGCCGCGGACTGCTTTTCTCGGCGCCCAAGTACGAGCACGATTATCCCTTCTGCTGGCGCTGTGACACGCCGCTCATATACTACGCGCGCGAGTCGTGGTTTATCAAGATGACGGCGGTGCGAGATGATCTCATACGCAACAACAACACCGTCAACTGGATACCCGAAAATGTCGGCAAGGGACGCTTTGGCGACTGGCTTGAGAATGTTCAGGATTGGGGCCTCAGCCGCAACCGCTATTGGGGCACGCCGCTCAACATTTGGCAGTGCGAGTGTGGACATCAGCACGCCATCGGCTCCATTGCCGAACTCAAGGAGATGTCCGACAACTGCCCCGATGACATCGAACTGCACCGCCCATATATCGACGCCGTCACCATCAAATGTCCCCATTGCGGCAAGCAGATGAAGCGCGTGCCCGAGGTTATCGACTGCTGGTTTGACTCCGGCGCTATGCCGTTTGCACAGCACCATTATCCCTTTGAGAACAAGCAACTGTTTGAGTCGCAGTTCCCGGCCGACTTCATATCCGAAGCGGTCGACCAGACGCGCGGATGGTTCTATTCGCTGATGGCTATTTCCACCCTGATTTTTAACAAAGCGCCATATAAGAATGTCATCGTTCTCGGCCATGTTCAGGACGAAAACGGGCAGAAAATGAGCAAATCAAAGGGCAACGCGGTCGACCCGTTTGACGCCCTCGAAACCTACGGCGCCGATGCTATACGCTGGTACTTCTACACCAATTCAGCCCCGTGGCTGCCCAATCGCTTCCACGGCAAGGCGGTAGTCGAGGGTCAGCGCAAGTTCATGGGCACGCTGTGGAACACATACGCCTTTTATGTGCTGTATGCCAATATTGATAAATTTGATGCAACCAAGTATAACTTGGCTGAGTGCAAACTGACGGTCATGGATAAATGGCTGCTCTCGCGCCTTAACTCCACTGTCAAAGGGGTTGACAAGGCACTCGCCAATTACCAGATACCAGAGGCGGGCAGAGTGCTTCAGCGCTTTGTCGATGACATGAGCAACTGGTATGTCCGCCGCGGCCGTGAGCGCTACTGGGTGCAGGGACTGACCGACGACAAGATTGCCGCCTATGTAACCCTTTACACCGCACTTGTGACCGTTGCCAAGACAGCCGCGCCGATGATACCGTTTATGTCGGAGAGCATCTACCTTAACTTGGTGCGCAATATTGATAAATCGGCACCCGAGAGCGTGCATCTGTGTGCCTTCCCGACGGCCGACGAGAAGTATATTGACGAGAAGTTGGAGGCCGACATGGGACGCCTGCTTGACATTGTCGTGCTCGGCCGTGCCGCCCGCAACGGCTCCAATCTCAAAAACCGTCAGCCTCTGGCGGCTATGTATGTCAAATCGGAACAGCCGCTTGAGGGCGAATATGTCGAAATCATCAAGGACGAACTCAATGTCAAGAAGGTGGAGTTTACCGACGCTGTCGATAACTTTGTCACCTATATATTCAAGCCGCAGTTAAAGACGGTCGGCCCCAAGTTCGGCAAGCAACTGGGCGAAATACGCACCGCTCTCAGCGAGATAGACGGCGCGGCCGCCAAAAGGGCCGTCGACGCCGACGGAGCGCTCACGCTCGATTTGCCGAGCGGCAGTGTCACCCTGACTGTCGATGATTTGCTCATCAGTTCAACCCAGCGCGAGGGATTCTTTGCGCTGACCGAGGGCGGCGTCACTGTAGCGCTGGATACCGTGCTGACCGACCAACTGATTGACGAGGGCTTTGTGCGCGAACTTATCAGCAAGATACAGACCATGCGCAAGGAGGCCGGCTTCAATGTGATGGACCACATTGCGGTAACCCTCAGCGGCAGTGAGCGGGTTTGTGCCGTTGCTGAGGCCAAGACGGCCGACATTGTCGGCGATGTGCTGGCTGACACGCTGACGGTCGGCACTGCAACCGGCTTTGTCAAAGAGTGGGATATTAACGGCGAGAGTGTTACTCTCGGCGTTGAGAGAGTATAACACATTGTGTGGCCATCGGCCGCAAAGGGGATGACGCAATGAGCGAGAGTTTCACTTATATCCTGCTTTGTGCCGATGGCTCGCTTTATACCGGTTGGACAACCGATGTGCCGGCGCGTCTGGCCGCACACAACAGCGGCCGCGGTGCCAAATACACGCGCGGCCGACTGCCGGTTACACTCTATTACTGTGAGCGTCATGGCACGCGCGAGGCGGCAATGAGCCGTGAATGGCACCTAAAGCGCCTGAGCCGCGAGCAAAAACTCGGCCTGCGCGGCAGCGAGAGTGATATATCCGAGAGTTTTAAAAACGGGGTGGCAGATAATGAATAATATCGTTTTGATTGGTATGCCCGGCTCGGGCAAGTCGACGGTCGGCGTATTGCTGGCCAAGGCACTGCTGATGGACTTTGTTGACACCGATTTGGTCATTCAGCAGCGCACCGGCTCGGCGCTGTGCGATATAATTGCAAAAAAAGGCGTCGAATATTTCAAGCAACTTGAGTGTGACATTATCTGCGCTGTCAACTGCACAAATTCGGTCATCGCCACGGGCGGCAGTGCCGTCTATGGCGATGAGGCCATGCGTCACCTCCGCCGTGACAGCCGCGTGGTTTATCTGAAAGTTCCGGTCGATGAACTCAGCCGCCGCATTGACAATATCAGCACCAGGGGTATCGCTATGGAGGAGGGGGTCACGCTCGGTGACCTTTACGGCGAGCGAGCGCCGCTGTACGAGCGTTATGCCGATGTGACGGTTGATTGTGCCGGCATGACCGCCGAGCAGTGCGTCGGCGGTATCATTGCCGCGCTGGGCGGCCGGACCGAATGAGACAGAGTTGTTTATGATAAAAAGCAAGCAAACCGACCTCATGTTTTGAGATCGGTTTGTTGTTTATATTACGGCAAAATTGCGCCGCTGTTATTTTATCGGCTTTAACTTGAGGGTCTTGATGGGGGTGATGCCGAACCGAGCGGCGTACCGCTCGGCCGCCGCCGCAACAGCGCGGTTGCCCGCATCCTCGGGCATGTGCGCGTCACTGCCGATGATTACATCACAGCCGTACTCGGCGGCCACCGGCCAAAAGAGGTCATTTGGATAGTGGCGCCCCTCTTTGAGCCCCAGACAGTTAATTTCCAGCGGAGTGTCGGTCGCTTTGGCCGCGCTGCACAGCCGTGCGGCCTCTGACTGATAAAACCGGTCGTCTCCGCCGACATAATTGAGCACATCGGGGTGGGCGACATACGAAAATTTGCCCGTATGCATGGCCTCGATGACCAAATCGACATACTTTGTCAGGTGAGCGGGGTTGCTGGTGGGCGCGGTCGACCAACAACCGTCCAGCTCGTTGTGTATGTGGTGTTCGCCCAGAATTATGTAGTCACATTCAAATCGGCCGATGCTTCTGAGTATATCGTCGAATATGGACGGATAGTATTCGCACTCGTAGCCGATGAGAATTTTTATCCGGTCGCGGTATTCCTCGCGCAGTTGCACGGCCGTGCGCACATATTGCTCTACCTCATGCTCCTTCATTCGGTAGTCGGAACTGGTTCCCAAGGGGGTGAGGTCACACGGTGAATGATCGGAAAAGCCGAGGGTGGTCAGGCCGTTTTTGATGGCTGCTTCGACATATTGGCGCATGCTTCCCGTCGCGTGCAGGCACAGCGCGGTGTGAGTGTGGTAGTTGGCAATCATTTGAATGAGCTCCTCGAAAAAAGATATTGAGAAATTTTGCGCTCATAAGCGGCTTTTGCACATTATTTTATCACCGCCGCGCAAGAAAATCAAGTGGTCGTGCGCGGTTAAAACACAAACTGCAGCAACAGCATGTAGCAAACCGTTCCGGCGGCGATGGAGGCCAGCATATTACGCCGCCAAAGGTGAATGGCCACCGTAACGGCTATCGAGATAAGTTCGGGCAGACCGTGACTGCCGCCGAGGAAGGAAACATCCTTCAGGCAGTATATTACCAGCATGCCGAATATGGCCGACGGCAACGCCTTGCCCAGATACTGTATGTACTTTGGCGCCGGTCGCTTCTCTGAGAATAATATGAAGGGCAAAAAGCGCGTTGCCGCTGTGCCGAGCACGCAAATGGCTATGGTTATAATCTGTTGTGTCAGCGTCATGCGGCGATGCTCCTTTCAATGGGCCTGCGCAGTGCGGTCAGCGCAAGGAGCATCAAAATCATGTTGGGTATCATGAACGAACTGCTGCCGAACAGCGACAGGCACACCACCGATGTGCCGATGCCGACGACGGCTGAGATGTGTCCCTTTTCTTTGAGCCACTGTTCGAGGAAAATTACGACGAACATGGCCGTC
>JAQXHB010000092.1 GCA_029007015.1 Bacillota bacterium
CGCCCCACTCAAACGGGCGGCAGTTGATGGGCGTGGCAAAGGTGTTGTCGATGATGAGGGGCACGCCGTGGCGGTGCGCCGCATCGGCAAATTTTTCGATATCGAGCACGACCAGCGACGGGTTGGCGATGGTTTCACCGAACACCGCCTTGGTGTTGGGACGGAAAGCGGCGTCCAACTCCTCGGGCGTGCAGTCGGGCGAAACAAAGGTAAAATCAATACCCATGCGCTTCATAGTGACGGCAAACAGATTGTATGTACCGCCGTAAATTGTAGCGGAGGATACAATATGGTCGCCGCACGAAGCGATATTGAACACACTGTAAAAGGACGCGGCCTGACCCGACGAGGTCAGCATGGCGGCGGTGCCGCCCTCCAACTCGCAAATCTTGCGCGCCACCGAATCGTTGGTCGGATTTTGCAGACGGGTGTAAAAATATCCCTCTGCCTCAAGGTCAAACAATTTGCCCATGTCCTCACTGGTGTTGTACTTGAAGGTTGTACTCTGAACAATGGGCACCTGACGCGGCTCGCCGTTGCCCGGTGTATACCCGCCCTGAACGCAGACGGTTTCAATTCTCTTTGGCATAAAATAAGCACCTCGTAAAATATCATTGCGTTATTGTTCATTTTAACACTATTTGTACCGCTTTTCAAGCACCATTTTACGCTCGGCCGCTCAGGCGCGCCTACCTATTGCCGACGCAGTGCTTTTTGCGCCCGAAAGCCGCGGCGGAATGGGCAAAATCGGCCAGCATTACCGCACAAAACATGGCTAGTATTGCGGTGGCCGGCAGGCTGTGCGAGAGGGCCTCAGCCGCATAGTTGAGGTGAGGGTGAACGAGGTAATAGTACACCACCGACAGCACTGTCCAAAAGCAACTGAACAGCGGGCATATCAGCCCCCTGAAATTGCCCCACATGCCGTGATAATCCCACATCGGTATTCCCATTCGCTTTATAAAAATGACTCCGGTGACATACTCTGTTACCGTCAGCGCAACGGCCATAAAGCAGAACATCACGAGCCGCTGTGCAAAACGGCCGCCGACAAATGAAAAATCAATAAGCGATAGCAGATAGAGCGCACACATTCCTATCCCGTACATCGGCAAATACGGGCCGGTCAAAAAGCCCGGATTTACCCATCGGCGCTCCTCGCTCGCAGGTTTAAAAAAGCGTCGGTAAAGGGTCTCCAACAGCCAGCCGAAGATACTGCCGACGCAAAAAACAAATGCAAATTTGATGGCCAATCATATCACCTCCGCTCAATAAGCTTCGGTAATATTATTTCTCATAATTTGCAAAAGCACCGCGGTGCAAATTGCCGTCTGAGTTTGATAATGACAGTTGTGCATTTATTTGCCTTTAAAATGCCGCACCGATTTATGAAAACGGTGCAAAAAGGCAATGGTTGCGTATTCAGTCTGTGATAATCAGATTTTACAGATGCGGTTTTGCTTCATATACTCTGTCGGAGTAACTCCTGTCTTTTCTTTGAAAAGGCGGCAGAAATGAAACTGATTTGAAAAGCCGCATTTCTCTGCCACCGCGCCGATATTTAAAAATCCGTCGGATAAAAGCTGTTTTGCCTTGTTTATCCGTATCTCCACAATAAACTGCTTCGGCGTGGTCTTGTAGGCTTCGGTGAAGATTTTTCTGAAATAAACCTCGCTTATATTGCATTTTTCGGCCAACTCGGCGTTTGAAAGCCTTGGATTTTGATAGTTTTTTTCAATATGCTTTATTGCGGGAATAATCACATTGCGCACCGAGCTTTCCGAGGAAAGTCGGTGCAGTATATTATAAAATACGCTCATCATTTTAGCTCTGTTTTCCTCAAAGAGGGACAGGGCTTTCATTTTTTCAAAATCCTTTATGTATGTATCCGCGCTTTGAATAGGTAAGGAGATTACTTCATCACATAAAAACCCCATGCAATCAAAGTTTATAACGGGGAATATGCCGCTTTTGTTGCCGTAAAGGGAATAGCTCCTGCCTTTAGGAAGAATAACCGCGTGCTTTTCGTCGGAGACCGCCTGTTTTCCGCCTATTTCATAGGTTATTTTCCCCTCTGCGCAAAAGGAAAGGCCGTAGCTTTTTCTGTTTCGTATTTCTTCTTTTCTCCCCTTGGGAGAAGAGACGGTAAACAGTTGCTTAATATCAGTGACTGTGATTTTATTAATCGCATTCATAAAGTATCCGCTCCAAATGCCGGTTTTTATTTATTATAAATTCTTTACTTAAAAAAATCAATTAAAATGTCCGAAAAAAGTATCAAAAACATCAAAACAGTATCATTTTACGCATTGTGTTAAGAAAAGGTTTTATTTATAATTAAATAAAAAACCAAAGGGAGTTGGCAATATGGAATTTAAAGGAAAAACGGCAATATCAACCGGCGCTGCATCGGGTATGGGGCTTTTATTCGCGCAAAATTGGGCGGAACTGGGCGGCAATGTCGTTATGTGCGATGTAAACGAGAAAGTACTTAACGAAAAGGTCGAGGAAATAAATTCAAAAAACGGCGGCAGAGCAATCGGCGTAATCTGTGATGTGCGCGATTATGCACAGGTATGCAATGCAAGAGACAGAGCTGTTAAGGAATTTGGCGGTATTGATATTGTGTGCAATTTCGCCGGCGGCTCTTCAACCAGAATACAAAAGGTTGATTATAAGGAGTGTCCTGAATTTCCGGATGTACCGATTGAGGTTTTCGATTGGGGTCTGGATGTAAATCTAAAAGGACCGTATTATTTCGCACATGCGGTTTTAGACCAAATGCGAAAGCAAAATAGCGGTCTTATAGTTAATATTGGGTCGATTATGGGTGCAGAAGGCAGTGGATATGATATGGATTATCCCACCGCAAAAGCGGGTCTTATGTACGGGCTTACCAAGTCGATAGCACAGTTCGGTTCAAAATACGGTATCCGTTGTGTTTGTGTGTCTCCCGGACCTGTGCTGACCCGTGCGGCTATGGCAAATATGCACACACTCTTAGGCAGAGCCGCCGAGCCGCAGGAAATCATAGATTTGATTCTCTTTATCGCGTCGGATAAGGGGCAGTTTATTAACGGTGAAAATATTTTGATAGACGGCGGAAGAAACGCCGCAGGAAGGAACTGCTGATGAATAATAACAGTTTTTTTAATTACGAAAAAGCAACCCTTACGGTTATGGTTCAAGCGAATAATCCCGCAAGGATTAAAGAACTTATGGATAAGTCCTTACCCGCAGGCGCGGAGGCTTTCGGGATACAGTTTGAGCAAATGCTCCCCGAATACAGAACCACGGAGGTTTACCGTGATTTGTTCGGATATGCTAAGGGCAGACCCTTGTATGTTACCAATTACCGCGACAAACAAAATGCGGAAAAAAGCGATGACGAGCTTGGCAACGAGCTTGTGGAACTTGCCGAATGCGGTGCGGATTTATGCGATATGATGGGGGATTATTTTGATAGACAGCTCGATGAAGTAGCAGTAGACGAAAATGCGATAAATAAGCAGATCGGGCTTATAAACAGAATTCACCAAAAGGGCGCAAAGGTGCTTATGTCCTCCCATGTTATGAAATACACCCCCGCCGAAAGGGTGCTTGAAATCGCACTCGAGCATCAAAGGCGCGGTGCGGATATATCCAAAATCGTTGTCGGAGCGGAGAACAGGGAGCAGGAAATTGAAAACCTGAGAATTATCAATCTGCTAAAGGAAAAATTAGATATTCCGTTCCTTTTTCTTTCGGGCGGTGAATGTAGGATACTCAGAAGAATAGGCGGAGAAATAGGCTCTTGTATGTA
>JAQXHB010000093.1 GCA_029007015.1 Bacillota bacterium
TGAAACGGCGGCAAGCAGTAATACTTATTTTGAATTTTATCACATTGATAAAAAGCAAGGCCAGATAGTCGAGCTTGGCGACCTGTTCAATACCGATAAATTTTCCGATATTCTTGTGGCAGAAATCAAAATGCAAATGCAAGAGCAAATGGAAAACGATGAAAATATCTTATATTGGATAAAAACTGGTGAGATAGGCGAAGAATTTGCAACTGTCAGTGCAGACCATAATTTCTATTGGAATGAAAACGGTGATTTAGTAATTATCTTTGACAAATACGAGGTTGGACCCGGCTCAATGGGAATACCCGAATTTGTTATAGACAAAGGTGTAATTAGGGATATTTTGAAATCGGAGTTTAAAGATGTTATTTCATAATATGAAGTTATTTCTTTTATAAAATCCATTGAAAAACGATGGTAGGTGTGTATATTATCTTTGTCAGCGTGGCAACGATATGGCAACAAAAAATCGGATAGCGTATGCTTTAACGATAATACAAATAATGTATATACTCTCTGCTAATTCTCATAAACAAATGTGTTTAAGATTGATTTTTAGGGAGCGAGTGGGAATAAAATGAATAACGCCCGAAAGTATTGAAAAATAGGGGCTTCCGTAAGGACGGTTTCAAAAGGAACCGATTGAAAGACAGATATCCCGCAGATTCATTGAATCTGCGGGATATCTGTCTTTATACATAACTACCTAGTCTTTTTCCCAATCACAACTCCGATGCCGACTCCGACCGCCAATCCGGCTACGCTGACTACAATCAACATCCAAATCGGGATACCGCCTTTGGTGGGTTCAGTGGTTGCCGGTGTTTCCGAGTTGGCGATTTCCTCCGGCTCAGACTCAACCGGCTTTTCATCCGCGCTTCCGTCATGCGCTGCCGCACGCTTGGCAACTACAATATATTCCCTCTTACTGCCGTCCTCGGCGGTACAGATAACCTTTACCGGATTATCTTGTCCCGCAGCCAGTTTGTCTCCGCCAATGACTTCCACTCCGGCCTTGCCGTCTGCCGCCTTGCCGCTCACCTTGATGCTCTCGGTTTCGTACGGCAACCATACAACATAATTGGCGGTGTCTGCGTTAAACACGGGCGACAGCAGAAACCCATCAACACTGATTCCCGATAACTTGTTGTTACTGCTCGCCTTGTAGTTCGGGTCCTGCTCTCTGGTTACCTTGATGGTATATGTCCTTTTCGCTCCGTTCTCCGCTTTGACGGTAATCGCCACTTTAGTGGTGCCGCCCGGTGTCAAATTCGGATTGCTGATGCTGACTGTCGCTTTGTCCTCGGCAGTCGCCTTAATGTCCAGTTTGGAAACACTGAACGGAACTTTCGCTGTATATGAAGTGGTATCTTTATTAAATGCCGGAGAAATAGTTGCATTGCCAACTGTCAAGCCGGTCAGTTTGTTCGCACCCGACAAAGGAGCCGCAACCGTGGCGGAATAACTGACTGTTCCCACATTGGCATCCGCACTGCCGTCAGATGCCTTTACTCCGGTGCAGGACACCTTGATTTTGGTCCCGGGCTCCACATTCTTCACCTTAAAGGATACTGTAAACAAATCCTTGCCGCCGTTTATCGGGTTAGACAGGTTGTTATCGTAGGCAACAAAGTTATTGCCGTTGAACTCCACAGCCCACGGTGAGGCAATTTTCTGTTTGGTTCGGGTCATCTGAAGCTGACTGCTGTCATAGGAAAGCGTACCTGATGCGCCTGACAGGCCTTTGCCGCTGAGTTTAAAGGTGAGTGTGATACTATCTCCCGCACGGACCGTGCCGGGGCCGGACAAACCGGCTGATGCAGATACCGCCGATACCGTAATCGGTAAAAGCATGGCAAAGCACATTGCCAATGTTAAAACAATTGATGAAATCTTCTTCATATTGGATGTCCTCCTTAGCACGCTCTGGGCTGGATTTTATCCTTGCCCAGAATATGTGCTTTGATTTGGATAAAGTCGGTGATGGAAATTGCGTTGTCACCGTTGGTATCAGCGGCTTTTGCCGCGGCGCCGGACAACTTGGATTTTTTCAGCAAATCAGACTTGATGGCCAGCATATCGGTGATAGAAATACCGCCGTCGCCGTTTATGTCGCCGGTAACCACGATCGACAGCGTTTGCAAAGCGCTATTTCCAACCATCAGTTTCACCGTCATTCCGGTTCCCACTCTGTCGGTGCCGGCTTTTACTTTGTTTCCGTCATACACCTTAACATTACTGCTGTTGTTTAAGCCGTTAAGCAGTTGTGTTACCGTTGTACCGGCAGATATTTTACTGATGCTGTTCCCTCTGATATTATAGCGTGAGGAAGTTATTGAAAGATTGTTTAACCCGATTTTTTCAAGATCATATTTGCACAAAGGCTTATACCGAGAAAAGTCGATAACATCCGATTCAGTCAAAGCATAACCCTCAATCCAATTATAAAACTGATAACTAAGCGGGTCTTTCTTTTTAAGTTGCTCTGCTATAGATTGGAAGGTATGAGGGTCGCTAATATCAACCTTGGGTTGAACTTCAATATTGATAAGGCTTGGCCGGTCACAATCAAAGCAGAATGTTGAGACATATCTCTCGAAAGGATAAAGGGATTCACCGTTTATCGTTGCATGAACCGGCCTATGGTAGTCCTCATAAAAGACATCTATCCGGCTGTCAACATTACCGTCCGTGTTCGTCCAATCAATCTCCATAAATCCTGAGCCGGTAAGGTATGCTTCGACCGGTTGACCGCCGATAATGGCTTTAACACCTTTCAAATTATATGCATAGGTATCCTCAGCATAACTGTATTCTCGTGTACCGTTAAATACTATTGATTCAATCGTTAACTGCTTTAGCTTCTCCAGACCTGTCAGATCAAGCGTTCCTGTCAGTACATTTCCTTTGAGCCAAAGATTTTCCAAATCCGGAAAGAATTCCAAATCATTTAACGAGTGAATATCTGTCCCCCATAACTGCAACTGCGTTACACTTTGTGTTTCCGGTAAATATATCTGGCTTTTCTTGTAGCGTATACCGTTTTCATACTGAGTGGATGCACTGTTGATGTGATAGAGGTACGCCGACTTGAAGTTTTCATCCGTGAAGTTGACAACAGGGCTTACGGCAGGGGTAACGGTGATGGGAATTGACTGTGAGAGAGACGGATTGTCTACAGAGGTTGCCGTAATTTTTGCCGTCCCCTCACCTACTGCAATATAACTTCCGTCTGCATTCATTTTTACGACCTCCGTATTGTCGGAGGTCCAAACGACATCTTGATTTGCTTCACTTGGCGAAAGATTGGCGTATAAAAGCATCGTTTGACCTACTTCCGCAGTGATAGACCTGGTAGGGCCAATCGTTAATTTTTCCGGAACAGGCTTTGTTTCCAAAAGCGCGCCGTAGGCATTTAAAGAAGCACCGTTTGCAATGCAATATTTTAAAAACATCCCGTTTTTTACAGCGCCGTTCAGTATGGCGTTTTTTATCTGAGCGGTGGTATAGTTGGGATGATTGGCCAAAACTAATGCTGCAACTCCGGCGACCATAGGGGCCGCCATAGAGGTACCGCTCATTTCTGCATAGTCGTTTCCGGGTATGGTGCTGAGAATGTTCGCCCCGGGAGCCACCAGATCTACATCGGTACCGTAGTTGGAATATCCCTCCCGCAAGCCGTTGGTCAAATCCGAATTGTAGCCGTTGCTGTGGGATGCCCCTACCGTAATGATATTTGGCAAATCAAAACTGGCCGGATAATGGGGACAGGTGTCAATACAGACATCCTCATTTCCCGCAGCAGCAACAAACAATCCATCATAATTTTTTATCGCTTCCTCCAACGGTTTATAGTCACTGTAATCATTAAAGGAGGCATAACCGCCCCAACTGGCATTTAGGATGGGAATATCATTGTTTCCGGCATAGTTGATGGCTTCAACTGCATTAGAAACCAATATATTGCCGTTTTCATCACCAATACGCAACCACGCCAGTTGAACATTCCAGTTTACACCGCAAACACCTATACCGTTGTCTCCCTTAGCACCCACGATGCCTGCCACATGTGTGCCATGCCCTTCGTCATCTGTAGGTGTGCCACCGCGTCGATTTACAAAATCGTAGCCATGCAAATCGTTTCGGTATCCATTTCGGTTCGGCTTCGGATTCACCCACAGGTTATCCCTTAAATCCTCATGGTTTCCGTCAATTCCCGAATCAATAATACCAACAACAACTTTTTTACTGCCCGTGGTGATATCCCACGCCTGCGCGGCCTTGATTGCATCCAGTGCCTCGTATGATTTAGACGCATATTGCTCGTCATTGGGAGTGGTATTGCATACCTTTATTATCCTATCCGGTACAGCATACTCAATATTTGGATTGGAACGAAGAATCTTTAGAGTGTTTTGCACATTTTCAATACCGGAATTTTTAAGTGTAACGACAAACATATTATTCTGTGTATCGTCCTGCGTTGCACAAAGCGAAGTGTTTTTTGTGACGATATTTGATGTATTGGAAGGATTGATAAGTTGCACATCCACTGTTTCAATCCCTAAATCAGGAAAAGAGACAGAAGCAGTTGAATATGCAGAGGTGAGTCCTATTGACTTTGATTTTACCGTCCTTAATTTAACAATTACCCTATCGGGAGCATAAGAAAAATCATCAGTCGTGTATTCTGTTTTAACTGTCGGTTCGCCTATAGGCTCAGCAGCCACACTTGGCGTGACTGAATTAGAACATAAAAGTAAGATGCAAAGAAGAAATATGAGAAATTTTTTCATTTAATACCCTCCATACAGTTAAAAAAACTACCGTTTGACTTAAACACAAAGGTGATACAGAAGCCCTTTAAATGTTAACTTGCACTTATAATTTCCAATGACAACATGTCCGTTTTTACCGCTTTCGTATAGGTCAAAAGTTATCACTGTATAGTCCGACCGCTTAATTTCAATCTGTGTTGTCTGAACAACTTCACCTAAGTCACATCGAATGAAAAGTTTGTCGGTCTTTAAGTCTTTAAATGTTTTGACCAACTGTTTTGAAATAAATTGTTGATTTCCGTTTTCATCAAAATCATAGTTGATTTTATATATGTTTACATTGTTGATTCCATAATTGGATTCAACGAAAAACTCGCAGCCGATGTCATCAACAATTAAAACATTATCCTCATTCTCAATATCTATGTTTGAATCATACGGGACAACTGAAAATTTCTCATAAATATTATCCTTGTTTTTTAAAACAGCCCAAATATGGCCCGCTAAATATAAAAGAAAGGCAATACAGGTAACGATTGAAGATATGTTTGAAATAATACCCCACATAGCAATATCGCACTCCTTAATTTTGCCATAATCTTATTCAAATGCAGATAAACCGAACCAAGATAAAAAGCACCCTCTTTCAAGTGCTTGAATACAGTATAGTTGAAATGTTTAGCAGTGTCAATAGGAGCATAAACAAATATAATTATGTATATATTTACTGCAAAGAGGCGCCGGAGTGCCTATGACCGGTGACACCACGGCTGAGATACTCTCTCGGTAGCATTACTGCACTGCAATTTTAGCAAAAATTTAAAAAATCGCGCAAAAGAATAATGCGCAAGTCCAGTTTTGGATTTACGCATTATTTTTTTTGCGCTGATTTTGGAGGTAATCAAATGGAAGAACACAATAATTCGTATCTTGCCACCCAAAAGGTCGGCAAACTGATGGGCAAATATGCCGTGCCGTGCATCATTTCACTTTTGGTAGGGGCGCTTTACAACATCGTCGACCAAATATTTATCGCCAACGCGTCATATCTCGGCTCGTACGGCAACGCGGCAAACACGGTGGTATTTCCACTGACGGTCATTGCGCTTGGCATCGCCGTGATGATTGGCAATGGCGGCCATCAACAATATGATTCGCAAGTACGGCGCCACGGATGCGGTATTCGGTCAGGAGCAGTATGCGCAGATACCAATGGCTGTCGTCGGCATTGTTATGAAATTTTTTCAGATAGTTATATCGGTTGTCATCGGTATGGCGGCGCCTGCGGCCGGCAACTGACGGCCGAGCGGGCATGCAGTTTTTCGCACTTTTCAGCCTCAAAAATTCACAGGGGTTAATTTTCAGCCTTGGGGGTTGTAATTGTGGGTTTGATTGCCCGATTTGCCAAATAAAAATGCCGGAATCACAGAAGTTTTAACACCTTTGATATCAAAGTGCTTTATTGAAGTTTCAGCTTTATTGAATATACCTCAAAGCTGTTAAAATCGCATTTAAAGCTGTCAACCAATTCACAGTTAAAATTGCTTTCAATATATTCAGGCAATTTAGTTAATTTATTTTTTACAAACCAAACGGTATCGTCGGGATGAAATTCATCAGAAAGTTCTTTTTTATCTATACACTCTACATTATCAAATGCCGCAAACCACGATTCGCTGTATGTACAGATATGCCTGTTTTCGGGGAAATAATATGACATAATTCCAAATGAACTGTCGCAGTATACAAAGATATCAGACGAAGAACCGATTGCTTCAAAGCTGTTAAAGAAATCGGTCATTGACGAGTTATATTCAAACATTCCTGTTGCAA
The DNA here is from genome assembly GCA_029007015.1 of Bacillota bacterium. GTDB lineage: Bacteria > Bacillota > Clostridia > Oscillospirales > Acutalibacteraceae > SUG1189. The sequence continues at coordinate 6,615 of JAQXHB010000093.1, forward strand.
CAACGCAAATAATATTAAGAATACATAGCAATACACAAATTGTCTTTTTAATTTTTAATTTGATATTTTTTGTAACGAAAGCAATCAGCAGTGCAAAAACTCCTAAAATTACAACACTATAGCGAGCAATATAGAAAGGGCGAATAAAAATAGTTACAAGCAGACCTATAAACTGAACACTCAAAATACTGATAATCGCAAATACTATAGGTAATTTACGGTTTACTTTTTTAATGAGTATTAAGGCGGAAATTACAATTCCTGATATAAATACAATAACCGAAAGCGGCTCAACGCTTTTAAGCCAGAAACTTTCGGATGCTGATTTTGTCTGATTTAACAGCGGAATAATCCATAGTGAATATCCCACAACCATTGAGATATCGGAAATTATTATTGCTTTTAACAGTCTTCTGCTTTTGATGAAAATATAAATATTGACTAACGCGAAGATTATGCCGACTGCCAATAATGCATAAATGTGATTGTAAGCGGCAAGCAGGGCGGCGATTACAAATAAAACGCAATGGCGGAATTTATTGTTTTCAATAAACAGCATAGCTTCTGTAAAGCAGAGCGTCACAAAGAATATGCACCATTCATATGACCTTTGCTGAACGCTGAAGTACAGCGACATAGGGACAGCACCTACGGTGAGCATATAGATAATGGATGTTACCGGGCCGTAATGTTTTTTTACTATTGTACACCCCAAAAATAAAGTGGCAATATAGCCAAGCATAGAAAATATTTTTGTCGCAGTAATCGAATAACCGAAAATCTCACAAAAAAATTTCAATGATACGAAATACAGCGGTGGATGCATATCCGATTTTAATATCTCGATTACATCAGAATATGTGTGCTGTATCAATGACAGGGTGTAGGCTTCATCAAACCAAACATTATTATTGAAAATCAAGCTTATTGAAAACAAAGATAATATAATAAAAAATAGATACTGTAAATTGTTATAGTGATTTTTCAACCCCATTCATTGCATACCTTCTTTCTGAAACTTTAATTTGATTTTAACATCATAATCATATAAATTCAAGGTTTGCAAAAACTGCATTAAAATTACATTAATGCAGTTGAATAGGTTTTATACTGCAAAAAAATTGCTTTTCGTCAAGGAACATCTGCGCCCAAACCGCTTATTCCTGATAAAAATATAAAACCGAGACAAGAGCACGCAAAATCGGTGCAACCGTCTCGGTTTTTTGATGCAATATTTATGCCTTACAACACATATATCTCGACATTGCGAACACCGAATTTGATACATGCCGACTCGGTGCTGAAGTAGAGGTCGATAACGCGCGTGCCCCAGTTGATAAATCCGCCGGTGTCCTCGGCAACGGCGTAGCCGTAAATGTAGGAGCCGTCGGAGCAACGGATAAACAACTTACTGCCGTAGGGTATCTGCTTGGGGTTGACGGCGACATAACCGGTGCGTACATGCTTGCCAGTGGCTGTGTATCCGCCGCCGGAATAGGCCGATGCTTTGCCGGTTATCAGTTTCTTGTACTGGGTCGGGATGCCCTTGCTGTTCAGTTCAAAGTCGGTGCCGGGTTTGAGCGATGACACATATTTGTACGCGGCGGTCAGATAGGTTTTGCCGTTGGTGGCAGACTGAACATTGTTTGCGGTTGACGACTGTGTTGCCGAAGCCGCTTTTTTGGTGCCGACCGTCTTGGTGGCGGGAACGGCTGCCTTGACCACCGTCTCGCTGACGACCTGGGTGTTGGTGACCTGACCGTCGACTATCGTTTGGGTGTAGGTAACCAACTTGTAGCCGTTTTCGCCGCCGGTGGTTTTGGTGGTGCCGGCAGCCAACTTGTCAGAGTAGACCACCTTGGTGGTGTAGGGTACGCTCACCAATTCTTCAACGGTGTTGTAGGTGACATTGGTTATGTCAATCTTCATTCCTGCGCTCAGGCGGGTGGTCAGCGTGTGGCTGACGATGTCGCTGTCGTCATAGTCGATGCCTGCTGCCTCGATAGCGTCGGCAACGGTACCGCCGGTGAGCGAAACGGTGGTAACTTCGCCGTCCAGAGATACATCAACATCAAAGGCGCGGTTGACGGTGAGAGTGGCCTTGCCCTCGGAAAAGTCGGACATGGTGTAGCCGTCGTTACCGCCCAGCGATATGCCGGCAGTGTCCAATATGTTTTTGGCATCGGTGCTGAAAGTGTGTACTGTGGTTGTTTTGCCGGAGTCGATAATGGATACTGTCTTAGCCGTTGCTTCTACGCCGATCATGGCGCTGAAGGCAACAACCGCGATACAACACATCAGCATAATCGGCTTCAGGACGGCCGAGCAATGCTTATATATTGTTTTTGTCAGTTGCATTCAATTTCTCCTTTGTGTTTTATGTGATGGGATATTTTGCCCCTCATCGGTAATATTTTACCGCCACAATCGGGATTATATGCAAGTTAATTGACAATGTCAAGCGAAATTTTGAATTTTTATTTGGGCGTTTTGCACAACGGTCAGGTAAAAATCGGTCGATTAAAAGATTACAAAGCTGTAATAAATGGGGTTTTCGGTCGGGATAATTTTGATTTGAGACAAATTTTTGTGCAAGTTTGCTCAAAAAAGTGACCGAGGTTCACAATGGCCTCAAAAACCCTTGAAATAGGGCTTTTCGGACACCTTTTTTACCGAAAAAAGGTGCGAATTGTGGAGGTAATGGCCCCAAAAGTGCGCCGAAATTTGACAAATATCACCCATAAATTACATTTATTTCCATTTCTGTAAACAGACTGGCGCTTAAAAAACCGAAATAATGTGTAAATTTCAAGTAAAAAGTTTTAATGTTTTACCAAATGGACGCGTTTTGCATATACAAACAGGGTATTCAGTTTGGGTTTAAACACTAAAAATAGTGCCGAAATTTGAAAAATACTGTTGCTGTATCGAGCAAAACCATATATAATAATGTAAGTTGATTATATATGATGGCGGAGGAGCGTAAAAATGAACACTGAGGGTTTCGACAATCAAAAATATCTATCCATGCAGTCGGAACAAATTCTTGAGCGCATGAGGCAGTTTGGCGACAAACTATATCTGGAGTTCGGCGGCAAGTTGTTTGACGACTATCACGCCTCGCGCGTACTGCCGGGATTTGCCCCCGACAGCAAGGTTAACATGCTGATGGAAATGAAGGACAGAGCCGAGATAATAATTGTTATCAACGCCGCCGATATTGAAAAGAACAAGGTGCGCGGCGATATCGGCATCACATACGACTTGGATGTGCTGCGTCTGATTGACGCATTTCGCAGTATCGGGCTGTATGTGGGCAGCGTCGTGCTGACACGATATGCGTCACAGCCGTCGGCTGATGCGTTTGCAAATCGCCTCGGCGCGCTGGGGGTAAAGACCTACCGCCACTATCCCATCGAGGGATATCCGGCCGACATCGAGCGCATTGTCAGCGACGAGGGGTACGGCCGCAACGAGTATATCGAGACAACCCGGCCGCTGGTGGTTATCACCGCGCCCGGCCCGGGAAGCGGCAAGATGGCCACCTGCATGTCGCAACTTTATCACGAGCACAAGCGCGGCGTGCGCGCCGGATACGCCAAGTTCGAGACCTTCCCCATCTGGAATCTGCCGCTCAACCATCCGGTCAATCTGGCATACGAGGCGGCTACGGCCGACCTCAACGATGTCAACATGATTGACCCGTTCCATTTGGACGCCTACGGCGTAACCACCGTCAATTACAACCGCGATGTCGAGATATTTCCGGTGGTGCGCGCGATATTTGAGCGCATATACGGCCAATGCCCCTACAAGTCACCGACCGATATGGGCGTCAACATGGCCGGCAACTGCATTTCCGATGATGAGGTGTGCCGCCATGCCGCCCGACTAGAGATTATTCGCCGCTATTATCACGAGCGGTGTTCCTGCACAAAGGGGCTGGGCAGCGCCGACAGCGTAAATAAAATCAAACTGTTGCTCAATCAAACGGGCATCACCGCGGCTGAGCGCCCGGTCATTGCCGCCGCCGTGGCCAAGGCGGAGAAAGAGGGCAGTCCTGCCGCCGCCATCGACTTGGGCGACGGGCGCATTGCCACCGGCAAGACATCGTCACTGCTCGGCGCATCGTCTGCGGCACTGCTCAACGCCATCAAAATGCTCGGCGGCATTGACGACCATGTCACCCTCATTTCGCCGGCGGTTATCGAGCCGGTTCAGCGGCTGAAGGTGGACCACATGGGCAATCACAATCCCCGACTGCACACCGACGAGGTGCTCATCGCGCTGTCAATTTGCGCGGCGAGCGAACCGATTGTAGCCAAGGCGATGGAGCAACTGCCGCGTCTGCGGGGGTTAGAGGCACATTCGTCGGTCATGCTGTCGTCGGTGGATGAAAATGTTTTCCGCAAACTGGGTATGAATCTGACCTGTGAGCCGCAGTATCAGACCAAGAAACTCTATCACGCGTAAAATTGTTTATCCGAGGTCGGTTGGCCCTTACATTATATGTATATGTGATTGGTTCGATTGGCGCTTTGATGCCCAGCGCGGCCGATTTATCGGTGCAGTATTGAATTTTGAGCACAAAAGCGGTATAATGATAATGTAGCGATGCGTATGTGCCGTTTGAGCGGCGTGCGCACGCTCTCAATTGCTTATAATCCAAAGAAGGGAACAAAAGTGGAAAAAATCAAGAATTTTTTCAAAACAAAGTGGAAGTTTATTGTTATAGCCGTTGTGGCGCTGTTGCTCATTGCGGTGCTGGCGGCCGTGCTGTTTGTTAACGGCCTGCTCGGCAACATCACCTATGACGATCCGTACAGAAAATCGTCCCAGAGCGGAGATATCATCAATGACAGCAGTGTCAATGTCAACTCGGTCGACGCCAAGGATTTTGCCGATGAGCAAATACACACTGTCGACGGCGACTCTACCAAAGACTCTATCAAGAAATGGTGCGAGAGCGGTACCGTCGCCTCATCTAAAGATGTCATCAACATCCTGCTAATGGGCATGGACAACAGAAACATCAAATACAACTCGCGTGCCGACTCAATGATGATAGCATCTATCAACACCAAAACGGGTCAGATTACCCTTGCGTCGATTTTGCGCGACCAATATGCGTATGTCAACAGCCGCAGTATCAAGTTTGAAAAGATGCATCACGCTCTGGTCAGGGGCGGCCCGGCCAAGCAGATTGAGGTCATAGAGGCGCACTATAAGGTGCAGATTGATAACTACATCTTGGTCAATTTCACATCGTTCAAAAGTATTATTGATAAATTGGGCGGCGTCACCATCAACCTGACATCGGCCGAGGCAAAGGTGCTGGGCATGTCGGCCGGCGAGCAACTGCTCAACGGTACTAAGGCGCTGGAGTACTCTCGCATACGCTACATTGACACCGATGTGGCGCGCACCGGCCGCCAGCAAAAGGTCATCGAGGCCATCATCCAAAAGGCGCGCGGTGCGTCCCTCGTTGAACTGACTCAGGTGATTAGCGAACTGCTCCAGTATGTGCGTACCGGCATGAGCAAATCGGAGATACTCGGCTATGCGACCGAGGCGTTTACTTCGGGCTGGTTCAGCTACGACATTGTCCATTACTGCGCACCGGGCGAGAATTATCGCAAGGGCGGATTCAAGGGCGATATATGGTACTGGACGGTCAACTACCCACGCGCGGCGCAGGAGTTGCAGATGACTCTCTACGGCCGCACCAATATTGTGATTGATGAATAAAATGAAGTCCCGCGT
>JAQXHB010000094.1 GCA_029007015.1 Bacillota bacterium
CTGCTTCATTACCTCGAGCACCTCACCGACCATCTCCGGGTCAAGTGCGCTGGTCGGCTCGTCGAAAAGCATCACATCAGGCTCCATGCACAGCGCACGCACGATGGCCACGCGCTGTTTCTGACCGCCGCTGAGTTGTGACGGATATGCTCCGGCGCGGTCATCAAGCCCCACCTTTTGAAGTAACTCGTGCGCCTTCGCCTCGGCCTCCTCTTTCGATTTGCCGAGCAGTTTTATCGGCGCAAGGGTCAGATTTTTCATAATGGTCATGTGTGGGAACAGATTGAACTGCTGAAATACCATGCCCATCTTCTCGCGGTGTTTGTTTATATCCACCTTTGGGTCGGTTATTTCGGTACCCTCAAAGAAAATGTGGCCGCCGGTCGGCTGTTCAAGCAGATTGAGACAGCGCAAAAAGGTCGACTTGCCCGAGCCGGACGGCCCGATGACAACGGCCACTTCTCCCTTGTGTATCTCGGCGTCGATGCCGCACAGAACTTTAATATTTCCAAAGGACTTTTGCAGTCCCTCGACCTTGATGAGTGTATCAGTGGTCACTCTTACGCAGCCTCCTCTCGAGCAGTTTGACAAAATAGGACAGCACGACCACCATCACCAAGTAGATGAGGGCAACCGCTATAAGCGGCATAAAGTCGCTGTATGTCACGCCGCGAATGATATCGCCGCCGCGCGTCAAGTCATTCAGACCGATGAACGAGCAAACCGAAGTTTCTTTGAGCAGGACGATAAACTCGTTGGCCAGCGCAGGCAGCACCGCCTTGAACGCCTGAGGAATCACGATGTACCACATTGAGCGCGCATAGCCGAAACCAAGACTGCGTCCTGCCTCCAACTGGCCGTTATCGACCGACATTATGCCGCCGCGCACTATCTCGGCAACATAGGCGCCGGAGTTGATTCCGAATGCCAGAACCGCAGTGACCATCTTGCTGACGCCAAGCGGCAGAAAAATAATAAAGTACATAATCATGAGTTGCACAACCATTGGCGTGCCGCGGATAACCGTCAAATAAACTTGGCAAATGGCGTTGCCGATTTTCAATTTTCCTGTTTTTTCGTGGGTCGAGCGAATTATCGCCACCAAAAAGCCCAGCGCAATGCCGACGAGCACCGCAAGCAGCGTAATTTCAAGCGTGCGGCCCAAGCCGTTGGTCAAGTATTTCCATCGGTCTTTTTTGATAAAGTTTATGTAAAACTCCTCGCAAAAACCTGCCCACCACTCCTGCATTTGATTCTTCCTTTCTGCGGTGACTTTTTAAAAGCACAAAAAGGGGCGGCCGAAAGCCTCCCCCGTTTGCTGATACCTGCCGGACTGTAAATTATTTGGCAGGAATGTACTTGTCAATAATCTTCTTTACGGTACCGTCAGCGGTCAACTCGCTGAGAGCGCCGTTGATTTTGTCAAGCAGTTGGGTGTTGCCCTTCTTGACGCAGATGGCATAATCCTCGTTTGCATACTCGGTTTCGAGCAACTTGAGGGTGTCATTCTCTGCCACAAAGGTCTGTGCCGGAGCATTGTCGATGATGACGGCATCAACATCGCCGTTCTTCAGTCCGAGAACGCAGTCGGTAGCCTTGTTGTACTGGGTAACCATTTCCGCGCCGAAATCATCAGTAGCATAGATATCGCCGGTGGTAGAAAGCTGAACGCCGATTTTCTTGCCCGCCAGGTCATCAACCGTCTTGATGTCGGAGTCCTTCTTAACGATAACTACCTGAACGCCGTTTGCGTACGATGATGAGAAATCAACCTGCAGTTTTCTGTCCTCGCTGACGGTCATGCCGGCCATGCCCATTACATTATCGCCGCTGTTAACATAACTGATGATGGAGTTGAACTCCATATCCTCGATTTTGAAATCCATGCCCAGTTTGTCGGCAATGGCCTTGCCTATTTCAGCGTCGATACCTACAATATCCTCGCCGTCATAGTACTCATAGGGCGGGAAGGTTGCGTTGGTCGCCATGATCAAAACTTCCTTCTGCTCACTCGAAGAGGTGTCGGCGGCAGTGTCGTCCTTTTTGCTGCAGCCGGCGAAGCAAGCGGCCATCATTGCCACGGCCGCGACAGCGCAGACAGTGCTTTTGAAAAACTTATTCATATCTGTATCTCCTTATATTTTATTTTGACTACAGTATAGCATTTTGGGTGTATAAAGTCAACATCAATTTGAATAAATATACGATAAATATGGCGTGAAAATGCCCTTTTGCTTTGTATAAAATCAACAAACCCATGAATATTTTTACAATTATAGGCAATTTCAGGGCAAGCCGCAGTCGAATTTTTACAAATTATGCCGCTCTATGTGAATATATATTCGTGATGGTTAATAAATATACACTGCTTAATTGTTGTTGTTGCGAATGGCGCTCAGTCGGTTGAGCACCTTGCGCACCTTGGGATATTTGCGCCACTCAGAGTAGAACATCTCACCCATTTTGGCAAACAGCGGGTTTGAGCGCGCCATGGAGATGCGCGGCGACTTGGTTTCAAAATACATACCCCTGAGCCGGTTGAACATGGCGCCGACTGTAATGGGCGGCGCAAATTCAGCCGTCTTGCCGTACATTGTCACCGAATCCTTCAGGTGTCCCAAGGTGTTGACAATGACGGGGTCGATGGGGTTGTCGTTGTAATACTGCAGGGCAAAGTCGGTGAGCGAGCGTTCCAGCGCGTCCTCATCAAGCAGGGGCGTTGTATACAAATCATGCGCGAACCGGACGAGGTACTGCTCCAGCGCCTGCGAAAACCGCTTGTCATTGTCACACGGCACAATAACCGGCTCTATGCCCTCACCGGTGCGCTTGTACTCGGTCACACTGCGGTACTCGATATTGGCAAATATCGACTCGACGAATATGAGGGAAGTATTGCGCGAGGTGAAATTGCGGCGGTAGATGTGATGCTCCGCATCGTCAAAGCAGATACTGCGCATGTAGTAAAAGATGTTGTCAACCTCGCGTCCGGCGGCACAATCGAGCAGGCGGCCGAGGCAGTCCTGCGTATATCCCCTGCCCCAATACTCAATAAAGCCAAACGGCTCGTCAAAGTCAATTTCCTGATTCAAGTAGTCAATGACGATGCCGCGCTCCTTTGCGGCCAGGTCGAGCACATATTCGCGGTAGCGTGTGGAGTTGCTCAGCACGGTGCGTATGGCCTGCTGCTGACCGGGCTTTATGCGGTCGAGTTGCTTAACATAGTTTAGTTCGGGCAGCATCTCGTCAAACTGTTGCTCATCCATGCTCAATGCGCTGAGCAGTGCTTTGTAAGACTTGACCTGAGCAAAGTTGCCGAATGCGCCGAAAAACTCGTCGTCAATTTCGTTTATCAGCGACGGCACGCGCCACGCCTTGCGCGAGCCGTAGATATACTTGGTTTTTATGTCGTAGCCCTTGACCGATATTATCTCGTCAGCAATGAGTTTGAGGAGATGGCCGTCACGCGAAATGAAATAGACCGTTTTCAGTCCGCGTTTGATAGCGTCCTTGAGCGCCCAACTGACATAGGGCACAAGGTAGAGCGACACATAACCGTAGGAATATATGTCGTTAACATCGCTGTGCGTCTGCTTGAAACGGCGTATAAGCCCCGACACACAGTAGGCGTCATAGGTGCCTATGTTGCCGGCCAGCAACCGCTCATACTCCTCAAAATGCGGAATTTCATGCCGTTCTGATATGATGCCCATTTGGGTGGCGCGCGTCTTATCGGCCAATTCGTTGTCACCGCGGTGTATCCAGCGCGCAAAATTGTAATTGTCAATACTGTGAAATGTGTCGGCGTAGAGTTTTTTGGTGGTTTTTTGCGTGCCGACATCGCTCGAGAGCATGAGCGGCAGTTCGGCCAGAACGGGGTCGGCCTTTTTGAGCAATTTCTTGACAAAATCAATCGGCAGATACATGTCGCTTATCAGCACGACACGCTCGCCGCTTGCAAGCAGTTGTTTGATATCATCAATATGCTCGGTGTACGGTATGCACGAGAGATACTCCGCCTCCAGTTCCCATTGCTTGAGCAGGCCGATCTGCTCGTCGGTTAGGTTGTAAACATCCTGCATGCGCTCAAAAATGGCATCGAATGTAATTTCGCGGTGGTCGCCCTCACGCTTATACATGGTTTTGTACCACATTTCGCGCGCGTTTGCCTCGCAGCACTGGCGTATACGCATATAGTCAAACACCATGTTCTGCGGAAACTTGACAGAGGATGCGAGCATCTTTTGCTTGACATAGAGGAATATGCCCGCCGGTTCCAGACAACTGCGCTTGATGACGGTGTCAAATATATCGTAACTGTAAAGGGTGGGCAGTTGGCGGTCGGTCTGCGGCTCAAACCGCATGGCTTGTTCGATGATATCGTCCATGCTGCTGTTGTCGGCATACTGCCAGAATAAATCGTAAATGCGCTTGTAGTCGGCATCTGCGCTGTCATCGGTCTCGCCAAGAGCATCGAGCAACTGAGCAAAACTATCGCACACGGTGCCGCAGGTCATCTCTTTGACATCAAAGACAAAATCGCGCAGATTGTCCTTATTGTCGATATCGAACATGTAACGGATAAAGTGCTTTACGCCGTGCGCAAGCATGTCATAAAATATCGACGAATAATCGACAACGGCCAAATCAATATCGGAGAAAATCTCGTAAATATCGTTGCTGTTATCCCAGAAAAGCAGGTTCGGGCAGTCGCCCCACAACCGCTTCATCTGGACATAACCGTAGTCCTTTTCCATTTGCGGGTGCATCTTGAATATGAGCAGCATGTTCAACTGCTTGAGGCGCTCGACCAATCTCTCCATATCGGGTATGGCCTTGCCGAAAAAGTCCACAGCCGAGCCGTCACGGTATGTCGGGCTGTAAACCGCCAGTTTGCAGTCGGCAGGCATGCCCTTCTGCCGGCGGACATCGTGGTCAAAACTGTTCAGTTTATCGGGGCTGAAACAGCACGGATAGCCCGCTCGGATGAGTTTATCCTCCTCGATGCCCATCTGCTGTTTGAAGTGCTCCTCCATAAGCGGTGAAGTCACCAGCAGCAGTTGATTGTTCATATAAAAGGCGTTGTTCTTGATATATTTTTTGGCGATGCGCTCATTCAAAAAGCCGAAAGTAACCTTACGCTCAATCGACTTACAGCCGACGCCGTGCCACAAATTGAGCATGGTCACCGTCTGAAGTTCGGGATAAATTTCCTCCTTGGCCTGGTTGACAACATATACTCCGGCGCGGCTCATAACCCTGCGGCCGGCACGCGAATGGAACATATATGCCTTGTATCCGAGGCCGCGCACATTCCTCAGAGTGGCTCGGTCATAGCACAGCCAGACCGGTTTGATATCCGGTCGGTGATTGATTATATACATGAACAGCCACTTGGGGTTGCCGGAGAATGAGAAGCCGGCGTTGAACACCCACAAATGCTTATCCCGTGCCTGATTATCCATTACAGTTTATCTCCTTTCGCTCCTTTGAGTGAAATCGTTCTAAACAAGACTGCGATAATTATCTCATTAAATATATCATATTTTTTTAAATTTGTAAAGTCAGTCGGTCTTAATTATGTTGCTATTGCAAATATTGAAATAATATGGTAATATTTATTAGTACAGGAAGGGTTGAACACAGAAGGAGGAATATCTTTTTGTTCCAGATATTTAAAGAACATCGTCACAAATGGCGTCAGATATTATTGCTTGCGCAAACCGAACTGCGCAAAACATACAAGGGTGCACTGCTCGGCATCGGCTGGGCGCTGGTCAAGCCACTGCTGACACTGTTTGTCTATTGGTTTGCATTTGAGTTCGGCATACGCGCCGGCGGTTCTACCGGCGGAGTCAGCCGCTTCACTTTCATGCTGGTCGGCTTTGTGCCGTGGTTTTTCATGAGCGATGCCATACTCATGGGCTCAAAGTCCATTCGCGCCAACAAGCAGTATGTTGTCAAAATGAAATTTCCGGTATCTACCATCGTCACATTCACACTCATATCGCGGCTGTATGTTCACTTCATGCTGCTCGTGCCAATGTTCGCCTATCTGTGGCTGACCGGATTTCCACCCACAGTCTACATGCTTCAGTTGCCCATTTACATGGTACTGATGTTTGTTTTCTTTGAGGCTCTGACATGGTCGACTGCGACGATGAGCGCCTTCAGCATGGATTTTCTGAATCTTGTCAACTCGATAATGACCTGTCTGTTCTGGCTATCGGGCATACTGTGGGACGCGTCGTCCATGGGCATCAAGTGGCTCAAATACTTGATGTACGCCAATCCGATAACATATGTTGTCGACAGTTACCGCTATTCGCTCATTTACAACAAGTGGTTTTTCATCGAGAGTCCGGCGCGCACGGCGCTGTTTCTTGCCGAACTGGTTGCTGTATCCCTGCTTGGAATGTATAATTACAAGCGCCTGCGCAAGCAGTTGCCCGATGTGCTGTAAGGGGGTGTGAGCAATGAGCGAGCAGATTATGACCGGTCAGCCGGTTATCGAATTTCACAATGTGTCAAAGATTTATACCCTCTACCGCTCCAGTAAGGAGCAGTTTCTCTCGCTGTTTTTTAAGCCCAAGGGGCTGAAAAAGCACAAAGCGCTCGACGGTGTTTCATTTACCATCAACAAGGGCGATGCGGTCGGCATTGTCGGCAACAACGGTGCCGGCAAGTCAACCATGCTCAAGATGATTACCGGCGTTGCTTTTCCGAGCGAGGGCACAGTCGAAGTCAAGGGCCGTGTATCGGCTCTGCTTGAGTTGACCGCCGGCTTCTCAGACGAGATGACCGGACGCGAGAATATTTACCTCAAGGGGCTTATTCTGGGGCTGGAACAGCACCAAATCGAGGAAATTGAGCCTGACATCGTCGAATTTGCCCAACTGGGCGATTACATCGACCAGCCGGTGCGCACCTACTCCAGCGGTATGAAAATGCGGCTGGGCTTTGCCATCAACATCAACACAAAACCTGAAATTTTGGTCATTGATGAGGCGCTCAGCGTCGGTGACGCGTCATTTAAGCAAAAGTGTCACAACAAAATCAAGGATTTGATTGCCTCGGGAGTCACCGTCATGTTCGTCAGCCATTCGGCCGCCGCTGTGCGCGATGTCTGCACCAGGGCGATATACCTCAAAAAGGGAAAACTGGTCTACGACGGCGATGTTGACACCGCCATCAAACTGCACGACCAAAACAAATAAAGACAGCACCGAAAGATAGAGGCTGTGCAAACGGTCTCTATCTTTTTTTTGAAGCATAATTTAGAGGTGAGCAAAATGATACGGCAGGCAGAGGAAAAAGATTATATCCAACTGGCAAATATGAAATGGCAGCGCTGCATTGATGATTACGAGGATTACGGCGCCAAAAAGCCCGATGATGCCGACAAAGCGGCTTTCATCAGCCGTTTTACCCAATTTTTAAAGACCGACAAAACCCATACGCCCTTTGTGATGGAGGAAAACGGCGTCATCGTGTCCGCTATGTTGGTCGCCCTGATACCCAAGGCGCCGACGCCCGACTGCGACACCGATTTCATTGCCTACCTGAGCAATGTCTACACCCTCAAAGAGCACCGAGGGAAGGGAAAGGGCGCCGAATTGCTCAGCGAAATCAAGAAATATCTGAAAGCGCGGCGGTGCGAGTTGATGATAGTCTGGCCGAGCAAAAATGCGACCGACTGGTACAAAAGAAACGGCTTTACCGCCGACAACAGCATACTTGAGTGCGACCTTTGATAACAACGCAGTATTCGGCAAAAAGGGAGCGCGGCTGACAAAATGTCGGCTGTGCTCCTTTTTCGTTATGTATAAGTCGCAGTTACAAAATCTGCTCAATCTGCCGCAGGTCGGTGACAGTGTAATCAACCCAGTCGACACTGTCAGCGGCGTGGGGATTGTACCAGCAGGTGCGCATGCCATAGTCGGCGCCACCCCTCATATCGGCGGTCAGCGAGTCGCCTATCATTATCGCCTCGTCAGGGCGGCAGGGCGGCAGCCTGTCAAAGCACAAGTCAAAAAAGCGCTTGGACGGCTTATCGGCACCGATATCGGCAGAGACGAAAAATTTATCTACATACTGCTCCAGACCGGCCTCTCTCATTCGCTCGGCCTGATGCCCGTGCGAGGCATTACTGGCCACACAGACAGTGTACTTACCGCTGAGATACTTTAGCGCCTCTGCCGCGCCGTCGATGGGCACCGCGCTGTAGGTTAGCCCCTCGAAAAACATACCCTCAAAGGCGGCGGCATCGGCCGAAATACCCAGTTGAGCAAATATCAGGCCCCAGCGAATCTCATGCAGTCTCTCACGGGTCAGTTCGCCCCGCTCCAGCCGCCGCCACAACTCGTTGTTGACACTTTGAAATGTGTCGAACATGATGTCGCTGTACTCAATGCCAAACTCGGCACAGGTATTCTTTATCGACTGCCGCGCGCCCTCATCAAAGTCGAGCAGTGTATTGTCAATGTCAATAAATACAACTTTTATCATTCTAAACTCCTGAAAGAGAGCGGCAACCATTACGGTTGCTGCCGATTTTTACTGATAAAACACGCTGATGGCACGGTAAACCATATACACATCGTGCTTGGCGACCACCTCAAACGGCGCGTGCATGGACAGCACCGGCACACCGATATCAATGACATCGGCGCCGAGATTTGCAATAAACATTGCCACAGTTCCACCGCCGCCCAAATCGACGCGGCCGAGTTCGGCCATCTGCCACTGGACACCGGCCGAATTGAGCATGCGGCGTATCTCACCGACAAACTCGGCCGACGCGTCAGAGGTGCCGCTCTTGCCGCGTGCTCCGGTGTACTTGGCCAGCGCCGCGCCGTAGTTGATGAACGCGGCGTTGCGACGCTCCAGAACATCGGCAAATGTCGGGTCATACGCGGCAGTAACATCGGCAGACAGACACTTGCTGTTCTCAAGCGCGGTGTGTCCGCGGCCGCCCTGCATCTCGGCCAGATAGGTGATGAAATATTTAAGGTAGGACGCATTCAGACCGGTGTTGCCGTCCGAGCCGATTTCCTCTTTATCGGCCAGTACGGTGACGGCCGTGTACTTGGGCGCTTCACAGCCGAGTATAGCCATCAGCGCCGGATATGCGCAAACGCGGTCATCATGACCGTATGCACCAATCATCGAGCGGTCAAAGCCAATGTCGCGCGCCTTGAAGGCCGGCACCAGTTCCAGTTCAGCCGACAAAAAGTCCTCCTCGACCATCCCGTACTTTTCGTTAAGCAGGCTCAGGATATTCAGTTTGACTGCTTCAGATGCGTCATCGTCAAGAAATGGACGACTGCCGATTAAAATATTGAGTTCCTCGCCGCGTATGCCGTCGGCAAGGGTGCGCTTGGACTGCTCGGCGGCCAAATGGGGCAGCAGGTCGGTCACCACAAAGCAGGGGTCGCCCTCATCCTCGCCGAGGTGTACCTCCACCGTTTGACCGTCGGCGCGCGACACGACGCCGTGCAGTGCCAGCGGAATGGTCGTCCACTGGTACTTCTTGATACCGCCGTAGTAGTGGGTCTTAAACAGCGCCATTTCGCTGTCCTCATACATCGGGTTGGGCTTGAGGTCGAGGCGCGGCGAGTCAATGTGCGATGCCGCTATGCGTACACCATGCTCAACCGGCTCTGTACCAATGACGGCCAGTATGACCGCCTTGCCTCGGTTTACATAATACACTTTATCGCCGGCGTTGTACTTTGCCTTGCTGTCAAATGGGACAAATCCGGCCTCTTTGGCGGCGGCGACGGCGAATTTGACCGCCTCGCGCTCGGTCTTGGCCCTGTCAAGAAACACCTTATACTGCTCGCAAAAGGCGTCCGCATCGGCAGTGACGCCGAGGTTGGCGCCGTGCTTTTTATTATAAAACAGTTTGTCTTTCATCTGCTCCGATTTGCTTTTATCAGCCATTACAATCAATCCCCTTCATAGATTTAATTTTATCAAAAGCGTCGGCGGCAAGCGACTGGAGCGCCGCAAAATCGCCGTCGTTGGCAATTGCGATGTCGCACCGCTCGGCGTACCAGCGATTGTCCTGTTGTGCCGACATGCGGCGCAGTGCCTGCTCCTTGGTAAGGCCGTCGCGCTCCATAATGCGCTCAAGCCGCACCCTGTCGTCTGCCGTAACGGCAACGGTGACACCGCACATATCGCACACGCCGCTCTCAAACAGCGTCGGCGCATCGAGCACGATATACTCATGCTCGGCCGATACCCTGTTTATAGTTTCGCTCAGTCGGCGCCTAATATGCGGGTGAGTGATGCCATTGAGTGTCGCTGTACCCTCACCGGTCGCAAAGGCAAGTTCAGCCAGCCGTTTGCGGTCAAGACTGCCGTCATCAAGCAATATCTCGCGGCCAAACGCATCGACCAACTCGGTCAGCGCCGGCTCGCCCGGACATACAACTTCGCGCGCGACCGAGTCGCAGTCGATTACAAATGCGCCGAGTGACTCAAACACGGCGGCCACCGCGCCCTTGCCGGCGCCGGTCGGCCCGGTCAGTCCGATTACTGTATTTTTCACAGTGTCACCACCTCAAACGCGGCCGCCCTCAGCAGACGGTTATATACCGCCAGCCCGACGCCGCTTCTGCTCGGGGCATGAGCGTAAATTACCTCAGCACCCAGTTGGTCTGCGCGACGCAGTGCGGTGAATATGCCGTGTGCTTGTGAGCGGTCGTCGCCTTGCCTGCCGTACGCGACATGCGGCAGTTGACCGAGCAAAGGCACATCCTCCTCAAAGCAGACTGCGGCCGCAGGCTGTGCCGAGCGGCACACATACCCCGCATACTGCTCGCAGTCGCCATCGACCATGATGACCTTTGTCTTGGGCGCGTAGTGCTTATACTTCATACCGGGCGATGACACCCGGCCGGTCAGTTGGCTTGACAAAACGGCGCTGTCCACCGCGACCGGCCCGATTACCGCCTCAAGTTGTTCGAGGGTTATGCCGCCGGGGCGAAGCAGACGCGCCTGCCCGTCGGCCAACAAAACGACCGTCGACTCAACGCCGATCTCGCAGTCATCCGACATCACTATGCAGTCCACCCTGCCCATCATATCGGCAATTGCATATTCTGCCGTTGTGGGGCTGGGACTGCCCGACAAATTGGCCGACGGCGCCGCCAATGGGCACCCGCAGTGCCTGATTATCTGCCGAGCAATGGGGTTGGACGGCATGCGTACCGCAACCGTATCAAGTCCGGCAGACACCGACGCCGGTATTTTGTCGCCGCGGCGCATAATCATGGTCAGCGGGCCCGGCCAGTAGGCCTCGGCCAGCCGCCGCGCGCTGTCGGGCACCTCGGAGACAATATCACCGAGCATATCCATGTCGGCTATATGAACGATTAGTGGATTGTCCTGCGGACGCCCCTTAGCCGCAAAAATGGCGGCGACAGCGTCACTGTCATAGGCGTTGGCGGCCAAGCCGTAGACCGTTTCGGTCGGAATGACAGCCAGCCCGCCTGAGCGCAGTATATCGGCCACCAATTGGATGCGGTCGTCCCGAACAGCGTCGGAATATATCTCAACAAGCCTTGTATCCATCACATTATTCATCCGATTCTGCCCTTAATTTTTCTGCGCGGTCGGCGGTGATGAGCGCATCAATTATCTCGTCAATGTCGCCGTTGAGTATGGCTTCGAGCCGATAGAGAGTCAGCCCTATTCTGTGGTCGCTGACACGACCCTGAGGATAGTTGTATGTGCGTATCCGCTCACTGCGGTCGCCGGTGCCGACCTGTGACTTGCGCTCGCTGGCAATCTTGCTCATTTGCTCGCTCTGCATCTGTTCGTATATGCGCGAGCGCAGTACCTTCATCGCCTTTTCCTTATTCTTGTGCTGACTGCGCTCGTCCTGACACTCAACCACAATGCCGGTCGGTATGTGGGTGATGCGTATTGCCGACTCGGTTTTGTTAACATGCTGGCCGCCGGCGCCGCCCGAGCGGTAGGTATCTATCTGCAAATCGGCGGGGTTTATATCGACCTCGACATCATCCACCTCCGGCAATACGGCGACGGTCACGGTCGATGTGTGTATGCGTCCGGCCGCCTCGGTCTCGGGCACGCGCTGTACGCGGTGAACGCCGCTCTCAAATTTGAGCCGAGAATAGGCGCCTTCGCCCTCTATCATAAAACTGATTTCTTTAAATCCGCCAAGTTCGGTCTCGTTTGCGCTGATGATGTCCAGTTTCCATCGGCGCGCCTCGACATACATCGAATACATGCGGAACAACACACCTGCAAAGAGCGCCGCCTCCTCGCCGCCGGCGCCGCCGCGTATCTCGACAATGACATTTTTGTCATCGTTGGGGTCCTTTGGCAGCAACAGTATCTTAAGTTCATCGGATATCCGTTCAATATCCTCCTTCGCACCCGACAACTCATCCTCGACCATTTCCCGAAAATCCTTATCCAATCCACCGGCGTCAAGCAACTGGCGCGCCTCATCCAGATTTGCCTTTACGCGCAGATATTCGCGGTATTTTTCCACTATGGGTGATATCTGTTTGTGCTCGCGCATGAGATTTTTGAACTGCTCCTGGTCGCTGACAACATTGGCGTCGGATAACTGCCCGTCAATTTCATTGAGACGATTTTCAAACAGTTTAAGTTTATCAAACAAATGCAAAACCCTCCTTTGGTTCAGTCGGCTGTGCCGCTGATGATTTTTTTGATATTTCTCTCGCACTTTGAGCGCGGCACCATGACCTCGCGCCCACAGCCGATACATTTTATCTTAAAGTCCATGCCGACACGCAGTACGGTGAACTGCTTACTGCCGCACGGATGCGGCTTTTTCATTTCGAGCGTGTCGCCCACATTAACATTCACGGCAAAGCCTCCAATCGTGTCAGATAACCAAAACAGCGCGAACAAATAAATCTTGTTCGCGCCGCATAGCCACTTATGCTATTGTCGCACGCTTGCCTCCCGCGCGAACAGCCTTATTCTCGCCCTCACGAATGAGCAGCGGCTGACCGCCGTCAACACATTCGCCGGTGATTATTATTTTCTTTAGGTCGCTGTCGGACGGCGCATCATACATCACCGGGGTCAAAATGCCCTCGATTATACTGCGCAGTCCTCTGGCGCCCGTCTTGCGCTCGATGGTTTTGGCCGCAATGGCGGTCAGCGCGTCGGGCTCAAACTCCAACTCGACGCCGTCCATCGCCAGCAGGCACTGGTACTGCTTGATAACCGAATTTTTGGGTTCGGTCATGATGCGCACCATCGCCTCGGCGCTCAGCGGCTGAAGGGCTGTAACCACCGGCAGTCGTCCGACCAACTCGGGTATCAGGCCGAACTTGACCAAGTCCTGATGGGTCACATTGCGCATAACCTCGGCCGTGTCAGGCTCGGTCGACTGCTTTATCGCGGCGCCGAAGCCAAGACCCGAACCGGTAATGCGTTTCTCAACCTGCTTTTCGATGCCGTCAAATGCGCCGGCGCAAATAAACAGTATGTTGGAGGTGTCAATTTTTATAAACTCCTGCTGAGGATGTTTGCGCCCACCGTTTGGCGGCACATTTGATACCGTACCCTCCAAAATTTTGAGCAGTGCTTGCTGAACGCCCTCGCCGCTGACATCGCGCGTGATAGAGGGGTTCTCGCTCTTGCGGGCGATTTTGTCTATCTCGTCGATGTAAATGATGCCGCGCTCGGCACGCTCGACATCGTAATCGGCCGCCTGTATCAAGCGCAAAAGAGTGTTCTCGACATCCTCACCGACATATCCCGCCTCGGTCAAAGTGGTGGCGTCGGTAATGGCAAACGGAACATCCAGCACACGAGCCAGCGTCTGCGCCAGCAATGTCTTGCCGACGCCGGTGGGCCCGAGCAGCAGAATATTGCTTTTGTTCAGTTCCACATCGTCGCCGCCGTTGTGACGGATGCGCTTGTAGTGGTTGTAGACCGCCACGCTTAGAGCAACCTTGGCGTCGTCCTGACCGATGACATATTCATCCAGGTGGCGCTTAATCTCGGCCGGAGTGGGCAACGGCTTGTCGTCCTCGGCGGCCTTGCCGTGAGCAGGCCGCACATATCGGCCCTCGTTAACTATCTCGTAACAGGCCTCAATGCACTCGTTGCAAATATATACTCCGCCGCCCGAAACCAACTGGCGCACATCGTCGGCAGATTTGCCGCAAAAGGAGCAGCAAATATCCTTTTCAAAATTATCCTCGCGTGACATTCTCTAACCTCCGCGCTAACTAATCAGCGGTGTACGATAACCTTATCAATCAAGCCGTATTCAGCGGCCGCCTCGGCCGACATGAAATTGTCGCGCTCGGTGTCCTGTTCGATAATCTCAAGCGGCTTGCCGGTGTTCTCGGCCAAAATACGGTTAAGATTTGAACGGGTGCGCTTGATGTGGTCGGCGTGAATGAGAATATCGGTCGCCTGACCCTCGGCCTGACCCAAAGGCTGATGTATCATTATCTCGGAATTGGGCAGTGCAAAACGCTTGCCCTTTGCGCCGCTTGAAAGCAAAAACGCACCCATGCTGGCGGCCATGCCCATGCAAATGGTGGAAACATCGCACTTGATATACTGCATGGTGTCGTATATTGCCAGTCCGGCAGAAACCGAGCCGCCCGGGCTGTTGATATACAGGTTGATATCCTTCTCAGGGTCCTGACTTTCAAGATAGAGCAACTGTGCTATTATCAGGCTGGCAGTAGAATCGTTAACCTGATCCGACAGCACGACAATACGGTCGCCCAGCAGGCGTGAAAAAATATCGTAAGAACGCTCACCACGACTGGTCTGTTCTACTACATAAGGCACTAAACTCATTGTTCTTTCTCCTTTCGGCGCAAATAAGATTTACAATTATAATATTTACAATTCCGGTATCGGCTGAACCGTTACCGGAATTATAATGCGGTATTATTTAGGTGCGCGGCGCCCAAATTAAATATAGGCACACCGCGCTATACTTATTCAGCAATTTTAAAAAAATCGGTTATTCAGCGTCGGTCTCCGCTTTCTTGGCTGTGCTCTTTTTGGCGGTTGACTTCTTAGCGGCAGTCTTTTTGGCCGGCTTCTCGTCAGCCTCTTTCTCGCTCAACTGCTCAACCTCTTTAATCTCGGCGTTGTCGCGCACAAATGCGATTGCCTTTGACACGGCCAAATCTTTCTTGATCTCGTCAGCCGGAATAGCGGCCTTGACCTTGTCAACTTCCATCTTGTAACTCTCAGCGTACTTGGCGTACTCGGCGTCCAAATCCTCCTCGGTCACTTCAATTTTCTCGTTCTCGGCAATCTTCTCAAGTGCCAGACGAACCTTGACCTGCTTGTCTGCCTGGTCGCGCATGGAGTCGCGCAGAGCACTCATGTCGCCGCCGGTGTACTTGAGGTAGGTGTTGATATCAAGTCCCTGCATCTGCAGACGGTAAGCAAAATCGCGTACATTATCGTCAACGCGGGCATCAATCATTTCATCGGGAATCTCGCCCTCGAGCAAGTCAACCAGTTGGTCGATGAGTTGATTCTCAACTGCATCGTCAGCGCTCTTTTGCTTATAGGCAAGCGCCTTCTGCTTCAAATCGGCCTTGTACTCATCAAGGGTGTCGAACTCGCTGACATCCTTGGCGAACTCGTCGTCAAGTTCGGGCAGTTCGGTCATCTTGATTTCGTGCAGTTTGACCTTGAACACAGCCGGCTTGCCGGCCAACTTGGTCTCGTGATAGTCCTCGGGGAAGGTCACATTAACATCGAACTCATCGCCGGTGTTATGGCCGACAATCTGCTCCTCAAAGCCGGGAATAAACTGGCCGGAGCCGAGTTTGAGAGAGTAGTTCTCGCTCTTGCCGCCCTCAAACGCCTCGCCGTCAACGAAGCCCTCAAAGTCGATTTCGGCGGTGTCATCCATTGCCGCGGCTCTATCGTCAACGGTAACCATGCGACCGTTGCGCTCACGGATATGGCTCAGTTCGTGCTCGACTTCATCATCAGTCACATCAACCTTGATTTTCTCGGCCTTAAGGCCCTTGTAGCCGTCGATTTTAACCTCCGGCTTAACAACAACGGTAATCTTAAGTCCAACGCCGTCCTTGCTGATTTCGGCAACATCAACACCGCTGACCGTGATGACCTCTAAGCCCGACTTTGCAATAGCGGCCTCGGCAGCCTCGGGATAAGCAATGTTGAGCGCCTCCTCGTAAAAGAAGTTCTCGCCGTACATTTTTTCAATCAGGTGGCGCGGAGCCTTGCCCTTGCGGAAACCGGGAACGGTAATTTTGCCGCCCTCCTTTTTATAAGCCTGGTCAATGGCGGCGCCAAATTCAGCGGCGTCAATAGAAACCTCCAGTTCGTACTTATTGGTTTCAACCTTGTTTGTAGATTTCAGATCCATTTTAAAATCCTCCTCAAAATTATCGCATACATGTCATTATATCACGGCGCAACCGATATTTCCACAATATTTTTTCAATTTTAGCATATATTTTGCTAAAACATGTAATTTCGCGTGCATTTTTGTGACCTACCTGACCAAAACGGGGGTGAAATCGACGCAATCGCACGAAACCAATTTAAATTCAATGCCGTTATAAAGGCCGTTTAACGCCTTTGCCCTGCCGGCGCCGTGAATGTGCCCGTAGTAAACCCGACCGACGCCGAACTGTATGAGCACATCCATCAGTTCACTGCACGCCTGATCATCGTAAACCACCGGATAGTGCAGGAAAACGATCGGCTGACCTCCCAGCCTGACAGCATCTTTGAGAGACGCCGTCAAGCGGCAAACCTCACGGTTGATAAGTTTTGAGTCGGTGCCGCTTTCCTCCAGCATCCAGCCGCGCGAGCCGCACACGGCATATTCGCCCACGCGTATGGCGTTATTGTTGATGAAACTGATGCTCCCGAAGCCGTGCTCGGCGGTGAAGCGGGTGAGTTTACTCATCGTGCTCCACCACAAATCGTGGTTGCCCTTTAAAATTATCTTTCTGCCGGGCAGGCGGTCGATAAACTCAAAATCGGCGGCGGCGTCATCGAGGTGCATTGCCCACGACACATCTCCGGGAATGACCACCGTATCGCTGTCGGTTACTATGCGCCGCCAATTGTTCTCAATGCGCTCAACATAATTGTCCCAGCCGCGAAATATGTTCATCGGCTTGTCGGCCGACAGCGACAAATGCAAATCAGACAGTGTAAACAGTGCCATCGGCCGACTCCCCTTTTTATCAGTTGATTTTCAGATAATCGTAAACTACCTTTGCCATATCAGCCGGCTCGCAGACCCCCTTGAAGCGCACCTCGCGCTTGTCAAGTCCCTCAAGCGGCTTCGGTACCTTGACGCCGGTCACGCGGCTGAGTTCAGCCATTGCCGATATTGCATCACAGCCGTGGTCGGGATGGATGGCGTCAAGCACATCGGCCGCAAATTTGTAGGGGCTGGCCGTCGATACGATGACCGTCTGCTTATCATCGCCGGTTGCTTTGACATAGTCGTTATAAACCTTTACGGCAACGGCGGTGTGCGTGTCGCACAGATATCCGTATCTGTCGAATGTATCCTTGATAGTGGCCTTGGTAGCGGCGTCGTCCGCGCATCCGCCGACAAAATGTGACGAAATCTGCTCGCGCGTCTCACCGTCGACGGTGTAGCAACCGGTGTTGGACAACTGCTTCATCCAGTCGCGCACCTTGCTGTCACTGCCGCTGATATGATAAAGCAGACGCTCCAAGTTGCTG
Organism: Bacillota bacterium; assembly: GCA_029007015.1. Lineage (GTDB taxonomy): Bacteria > Bacillota > Clostridia > Oscillospirales > Acutalibacteraceae > SUG1189. The sequence goes on from JAQXHB010000094.1 coordinate 17,743, forward strand.
GAAATGAGTATATCCATCGAAGGCGAAATGGTGGTGTAAAAGCCGCGGTTGCGGTCATATGTTCCGTCTGCGATAAAGTCGGTCAGCACATTGTTGCGGTTAGAGGCGCAGATGAGTTTGTCCACCGGCACACCCATGCACTTGGCATAAAATGCGGCGAGAATATTACCAAAGTTACCGGTTGGCACAACAACATTGAACGCTCCGCTCTTGCCCTCTTTGAGCAGGTCGCAGTAGGCCGAAACATAGTAGACAATCTGCGGCAAAAGGCGGCCCCAGTTGATTGAATTGGCACTCGAAAAGGCCATGCCGTTTTCGCTCAGTTTAGCCTTGATTTCATCGCTGACGAAAATGCGCTTGACGCCCGACTGTGCATCGTCGAAGTTGCCGTTTATCGCGCTGACAAAGACATTGCCGCCCGTTTGAGTAGCCATCTGTAATTTTTGCGCGTTGCTGACGCCGCGGTCGGGATAAAAGACGATGATATCGGTGTCGGGGACATCCTTGAAACCCTCGAGAGCCGCCTTACCGGTGTCGCCGCTGGTGGCGACAAGTATGACTGTGCGCTTGCCGTCGCCTGTTTTCTTTGCCGAGCGGGTCAGCAGGTGGGGCAGCAACTGCAGCGCCATGTCCTTAAACGCGCAGGTCGGGCCGTGCCACAACTCCAGCACCGATGCGTTATCGCTCAGTTTATGAAGGGGCGCCGGGTCATCGTTGTCAAACGAACCGACATATGCTCCTCGTACGCAGTCGGATATCTCGCTGTCGGTAAAATCATCGAGAAACAGGCGCAGCACCTCAGCCGCACGGCCGGTGTAATCAAGTCCGGACAAGCGCTCAAAAAAGGCGCTGTCAAGTTTCGGCAATTCAGACGGAACAAACAGACCGCCGTCCTGCGAAATGCCGTCGTTGATGGCACGCGACGCGCTTACCTCCAGTTTACTGTTTCTTGTGCTGTTGTAAATCATTGGTATCTCTCCTTAATGTGCCCGCGAACATTCGCTGTGCGTTGCCGCAGAACATCTTATTTATTATTATATCATCCAGGCCGCGACCGCTGAGGTAATCGGCCAGATATTCAAAACAGTCGGCCGAGCACAGCGGCTCGTTTATCTCGGCGCCGTCGTAATCACTGCCGATGGCCAATGTATTTTCTCCGCCCAGTTCAAGCGCGCGGCTGACATGTCGGTAGACGGCGTCGGCGTCGCCGCCGTAGCCGAGAAACTCACTGTAAAAATTGATACCGACCACGCCGCCGCAGTCGCGGATATATGCAAACTGCTCATCGGTCAGGTTGCGCCTGTGCCCGTGTACCGAGCGCATACAGGAGTGGCTGGCCGCCACCGCTACGCCCATATCGGCCAGTTGATAAAAACCGCGTTCTCCGAGGTGCGAGACATCAACCGTCATGCCGCATTGCCTCATATTTTCAACAGCGCTGCGGCCCGCGTCGGTCAGTCCGCCGCCACTGCCGCCAATGCCGCTCGCCAGTTCATTGTCGCCGTTCCAAGTCAGCGTCATCATGCGCACACCGTCGCGGTGCAGGCTGAACACCCGCTCCGGGTCACCGCCGAGGGCGGCGCCGTTCTCGACAGTAAGCACCGCCGTACAGCGACCGTCGGCAGCGTTCAAACTGCCGCTGTCCAAACGAATCCGCTCGGGAAACAGACTGCACTGGCGGTAAAGCCAGTCGCGCACCCGGCAGTAGTGTTCCAACGCCGCCGCACCGCGCAGTTTATCAGGCACAAACACGGCAAAGCACTGCCATCTGCGTCCGCTCAAAGTGTGCAGATTAACGGCCGTACTGCCGTTGTCTATGTCCATTTTCCTGCGCTCGCACTCGAATGCGGTGTCGCAGTGCAAATCAAATATATCCATGAAATGCCCCTATGTCAAAAGCGTTCTCGATGTGGTTGAGCCCCTCTTTTCCGGAAACTTCAATGACATCGAATCGCGGTTGCAGAGGGCTTTGGTTTTGCTGCAGGTACAGCATGGCCGTTTTGATTATACGGCGCTGTTTGGCGGCTGTCACTGCAAACCGACCCGAGACGAGCGCGTCAGACGCGCGTGTCTTGACCTCGGCAAATACAATATATTCGTCATTTTCGCATATAATGTCTATCTCACCGAAACGGCTCTGATAGTTGCGCACGGTTATTTTGTACCCCTCCGATTGGAGGTGTTTGACGGCCAATTGCTCGCCGCTTTCTCCGGTAATTCCAATATTCATTTGCCGCCGCCCATCAGTTTTTTGAGAAAACTCGGTCGGTGCTCAGGGCATGGGCCGTACTGAAGTATTGCATCGGTGTGAGCCTTTGTACCGTAGCCCTTATGCTTGGCAAAGCCATACTGCGGGTACAGTTTGTCCAGTTGGTACAGTTCGCGGTCACGGGTCACCTTGGCCAGTATGGAGGCAGCCGCAACAGAGCAACTGCGCGCGTCGCCCTTGATAATACTCTCGGCCGGGATGCCCAGTTGCGGCGGCACCTTGTTGCCGTCGATAAGGGCATAATCGGCCGCGACACCCAGCGCGTCAACCGCACGGCACATGGCCAAAAAAGTGGCGCCGAGAATATTGTACCGCTCGATTTCCTCAACCGTAGCCTCGGCAATGCCGTAGGCTGTCGCCCGCTCGGTAATGGTCTCATACAGCAACTCGCGCTTCTTCTCGCTGAGTTTCTTTGAGTCGTTGAGTCCGTCGATAACGCAGCCGTCGGGCAGTATGACCGCCGCGGCCACCACCGGTCCGGCTAAAGGGCCGCGGCCCGCCTCATCGACACCGCATACGGCGGTAAATCCCTCAGCCGCCGCCGCACGCTCAAAGGTGTAGTCAGGTGTGTACTTGACAGTTTCGCTCATTCGACCTTACCAAGCTTTCCGCCGCCGGGCGACATCACGCGGAACACCGCACGGCCCAATATATACCGCGTGTCAACCATTCCCTCATCACCGATGAGGGTTGAACGGCTGTCAAGCGAATCATTGCGGTTATCGCCCAACACAAACACATGACCGTCAGGTACAACCACCGGAAACTGAACATCATAACTCAGGGCAGTAGGCTCAAGAATGTAGTCCTCCTTGAGCAAATTGCCGTCGACCGACACCTCGTGCGTTTCAAAGTTAATGTCGACCGTTTGACCCGATGTGGCGATAATTCGCTTGATGATGGGCACATTGCCCTCATTCTCATCGGCCGCCTCGTTGCTGGCGTTGCGCGATATGACCACCACATCGCCGCACTTCGGCTCATAGAACAAATTGGAAATTATAACGCGGTCGCCGTCAAAATAGGTGTTTTTCATCGAATTGCCTCTGATGCCGACCATGCGGAAAACAAATACAAAAAGCAAGGCCACAACTACAAGCGCCAGTACAATTGAGTCCACCCAGTCATACACCACGCGAAATGACGATCTGCTTTCGGCCTGCTTTGTTTCGTCCTGCGCCATAAGTCACACACCTTTCATAATATCGGGCGTCTCAAGCGAGATGCGCCCCAGTTTGGCCCCTCTGAATTCATCCAGCAGAGTGGCGGCCGCACGCTCGGTGTCAACCGCTCCGCCGCCGGCCAGCATACCTCTGCGGCGACCGATAAGTTCGAGCACCTCATACGCCTCAAGCCCGTCGGTGTCTCCCAGTTTATACCTCGTGTCGAGCAATGAGGTGTAAACCGGCGTCAGATACTCTATGAGCCTGACAGCCAGCGTTTCGATATCCAGCACATTGTCTCTGATAGCGCCGGTGAAGGCCAACTTTTCGCCTACCGTCTGGTCATCGAATTTCGGCCACAGAACGCCGGGGGTATCGAGCAACTCAAGCCCCTTGGCCACAGTAAACCACTGATTGCCGCGGGTCACGCCCGGCCGGTCCTCTACCTTTGCCTTGCTGCCGCGTGAGAGTCGGTTGATAAACGACGACTTGCCGCAGTTGGGTATGCCGACTACCATCACGCGCAGTGTCGCGCCGACCATCCCCTTCTCGCGCAGGCGAGCCAGTTTGTCGCCTATAAGTCCGCGCACAGCCGGTGTAAAGGCGGAGATGCCGGTGCCGGTGCGGCAGTCAACCGGCAGTGCCGTGATGCCGCTTGAGGCATAATACTTTATCCACTCGGCGGTGACCGACGGGTCGGCCATGTCACACTTGTTGAGCAGTATCAGCCGCGGCTTGTCGCCCACCATCTCGGGCAAATCGGGGTTGCGGCTGGAGTAGGGCACGCGCGCGTCAACCAGTTCCGCCACTGCGTCTATCAAGCGCAGTGACTCTTTCATTTGCCGTTTGGTCTTTGTCATGTGGCCGGGAAACCACTGAATATTCTGCATCTGCGCCATTTAAACCATTTCCTTACAGTAAAAAAGAAAAAAAGGGACAGCTATGCGTCCCTCTTTATCCTTATATTCTTTCCTTAACCTTAGCAGCCTTGCCCACTCTGTCACGCAGATAGTAGAGTTTGCTGCGTCTGACCTTACCCTTGCGGATGGTCTCAACCTTGGCAACATTGGGTGAATGGAGCGGGAACACGCGCTCAACGCCAACGCCGTAAGCCACGCGGCGAACAGTGAAAGTCTCGGCAATGCCGCTGTTGTTGCGGGCGATTACCGTGCCCTCAAAGGCCTGAATACGCTCTCTCTCTCCCTCGCGAATCTTAACATGAACTCGAACAGTGTCACCAATGACAATCTTGGGTGCGTCCTCTTTGATTTGTGACGCGGTCAGTTGCTTTACAGCATCCATTTGAAAATCCTCCTTTAGTTTACCAGACGTTCATGCCATTGGCAGAGGACCGTCCGCTTCAATTGTCGTAATACGGCAATGACCCCCACCGCAAAGGAAGCGGCGATAAATCAAATGCTATGATATAATACCACAACGCCCACAATATTGCAAGCATTTTTTTATTTTTTCCGTTATTACCTTTACAAACCGCATATGTTATAAATATTAAAATCTATTTTGGTTACACCTTCTGCAATCATAATTACAATATTGTTACATAACTTTACTTTGTCGTTTTTCCGTAGTATCATATCATGAGAGAAAAATATGAGAGGCGTTTATATTGAAGGCAAAACTTTTCAGAACACTATTGCTCGGGGCGGTTGCGGCCGTCCTGATGTCGTGCACCGCGTGCGGCGGCGGCAACGACGACTGGTACAAGGATGTAATTTGCCGCAATTCCACCACCCGCTGGAGCAGTTTCATTCTGCAGGGCGGAGACAGCACATATTATATTACATCCAACACCATCAACGCTAAAAGCGGCAACCATGTTTCCACCTTTGTCAACAAGGTGGGCGCAGAGAGTCTGTTTTGGCACAGCGGAGAACTTTATTACCTTGAGAGCGGCTGTGTGTACAAGGTTGTTGACGGCAGCGGCGTGACTGTGTGCAACACCGCCAAGGCAAAACTGCCGAGCGGCAGTCCGCGCACTTCATTCACCGACTTTTATGTCAGCGACAAATACATCTGTCTGTCCTCCCCCACCAACATTGTCATTGTTTACAATATAAAAGACGGTGAGTTTTCGACAGTATGCTCCGACTATTCCAACGGCACTATTGCCAACAACCGCCTTTACTACATTTCCACCAGACGCGACTACACGGTGTATACCGTCGATTTCAGCACCCTTGAGCGTGCCAAACTGCTCGGTGCAGGCAAGCTCAAGCCGAAAAAGAACATTTACGACCGCATAAGCATGGCCGGCGGCAAGTTGTATGTTGCCAACCGTAACCCCGCCGAAATCAGCCAATTGGAAATTGCAGAGGAAACGGTGGCAGACCGGAACACTTCCTCGGACAAGTCGACTTCAAGCAAGGCCAATTCAAGCAAAGCCACTTCAAGCAAAGCCACTTCAAGCGGCTCTGACAAAAAGAACGAGGACAGCAAGCTGGTCATTAACGGCGGCGAGTTAACATACATATATTTCGCACTCAACAGTGATGACCTCTATTATGCCTGCTCCTGCAACGGCACAATCAAGGTTTGCGGCCCTGCCGGCGAATACAAAATCGGCACCCTTGATGCCTCGCGCTCATTTTATGTGCATGACGATATCCTGTTTTACCACTCGGTCGACGGCCAACTCAACGCCGTTTCGGTCAAATTCGCCAAACCGACATCATCGGCCGCTTCAAGCCAGACATCATCGGGCCAACAGTCATCAAAAGGCGCATCGTCGGGCAAATAACACGCCAATCGGCAAATTTTATGCGAAAATGCCCATTTATTGACGAAAAATAAGTCGGTCGACGGTTGACAAATGTTACCTTGCGGTGATATAATGTGCAAAACAAAATACGGCATCATAAGCACACACCCTGACGCCGCACCGCTGTGCGCCGATGTGCCGCATGTGTTTGTTCCCCAAACCCGCAGGGTTTAATTATTCATTATAATGTAAAAGAGGTAATGAGAAAATGAAGAAATTTTCCAAGGTTGCAAGTTTAATCCTTGCCGCCGCACTCATCGTCAGTTGCTTTGCCGGCTGCGGTAAGGACACATCAAACAAGACCTACATAATTGGCGGCACCGGCCCGCTCACCGGCGACTTCATGAGTTACGGTGTATCGGTCAAGAACGGCGCTTCTCTGGCTGTTAAAGAGATTAACGAAAACGGTGGACTCAACGGCGTTAAGTTCTCCCTCGAAATGCTCGATGACAAGGGCGCTCCGGCCGAGGCTTCGACCGCTTACGACCAGCTCTTTGACAAGGGCATGCAGATTTCTATCGGCAGTGTAACTTCGGGCGCTTGCCAGGCATTTGCCGCCAAGGCTGCCGAGGACGGCTTGTTCTTCATCACACCGTCTGCATCCACCGCCACCATTATCGAAAACCGCGAGACCGCTTTCCGTGTTTGCTTCGGTGACCCCGACCAGGGCATTCTGTCTGCCCGTGAGTTGGCCGGAAAATATGAGAACATCGGCGTAATCTACAACTCAAGCGATCCTTACTCGACCGGCGTCTTCGATGCTTTCAAGGCTGAGATGAAAACTCTGAACGCTTCTTTCAAGGATCAGTCGTTTGACGATGAGAATGATAAGGATTTTTCAGCACAGATTGAAGCCCTGAAGGATTGCGATGTAATCTTCCTGCCCATTTACTATGATGTTGCCGGCCTTATCGCCAAGACATGCGTAAGCAAGGGCTGTGACGCCGATCTCTTCGGCTGTGACGGACTGGACGGCGTTGCCGATCAGATTGACGATACCGTTACAAACAATATCAGTTACATCACCCCCTTCGATGTAAACAGCACCAACGCTACGACTGCCAAGTTCGTTGCCGCTTACAAGGCCGAGTACGGCGAGTCTCCCGACCAGTTTGCTGCTGACGGCTATGACGCTGTCTATGCCATCTACGAGGCTATGAAGGCAGCTGGCGTAAACGATGTCAACATCTCTTACGACGAACTGGCCAAAAAGGTTGTTGAAGCCATCACCGCTGACGGCTTTGTCCTCAAGGGTGCAACCGGCGACATGACATGGGATGCTTCGGGCGCCTGCACTAAGGCTCCTCAGATTGTTAAGTTGGGCAAATAATTTAATCAAATCATCAATATCAAGTGGGAAGCGGGGCTTGTCTCCGCTTCCCAACATTGGTTTATGACGAAAAGCACTGCGACGGCATATCGCAGGGCTTTTCGGTGTAAATCAATGGTTTTCACAGTTTTTACAAAGGAGCCAACAAAATGATTACTCTGTTAGACGGTTTGAGTCTCGGCGCGGTATATGCGCTGATAGCACTCGGCTACACTATGGTATATGGCATTGCCAAGATGCTGAATTTTGCGCACGGCGACATCATCATGGTCGGCGCATATGCCATTCTCACCACCATCAATGCATGCGGCAATGTCTGGGTCGGATTTGCCATCTCGGTTGTGGTGTGCACTGTAATGGGTGTGTTGATTGAGCGACTGGCCTACCGCCCCCTTCGCGGCGCCTCTCCGCTGGCGGTACTTATCACTGCTATCGGTGTCAGTTATCTGCTGCAGGGCATTGCACAACTCGTGTTCGGTGCCAGACCGCACCCCATATCGATGCCCAACCTCGGCATGATTAACATCGGCAGCACGCGCATCAGCGTCAGCACCGTTGTCACCCTCATCGTCGGTGCAATCATCATGGCCGCTCTGACCGTCTTTGTTAAAAAGACGCGCACCGGCCGCGCCATGGTCGCCGTATCCGAGGACAGCGGCGCGGCTAAACTGATGGGTGTCAGCGTTAACACTATCATCATGATAACCTTTGCCATCGGTTCGGCGCTGGCGGCCTTTGCCAGTCTGTTCTACTTAATGCAGATACCGACTGTTGAGCCTACCCTCGGCTCTATGCCGGGCATCAAGGCGTTCACGGCGGCCGTTATCGGCGGCATTGGCTCCATCCCCGGCGCAATGATCGGCGGTGTACTGCTGGGCATCATTGAAAAGATATGCCAGAGCATACCGGCCATCAGCCCCTACACAACGGCTATTGAGTTTTCACTGCTGATACTCATACTGCTGGTTCGTCCCATAGGTATCCTCGGCAAGAAGAGAAGAGAGAAGGTGTAAGCAATGTCATTGGCAGAGAATTTTAAAAAGACATTCAAGATTAAAAATCAAATCAATTACATTGTTATAGCCGTCTTTCTCGTTGTAATGGCAATACTCAGCAACGGCAACATGATTAACCGCTCAACGGCCGGATTGCTTGTGCGCATTTCGTACAGCATCATTTTGGCTGTGTCGCTAAATCTGGTGGTCGGCTTTCTCGGTGAATTGTCGCTCGGTCACGCCGGATTCATGTGCGTCGGCGCTTACATAGGCTGTTTCTGCGCAGAGGAATTAAACGGCATCATCGACAATCGGGTGCTTGTACTCATCATTGCAATGATAATCGGCGGTCTGTCGGCGTCGGTGTTTGGATTTATCATCGGACTGCCGGCACTGCGCCTCAAGGGGGACTACCTGGCAATTGTTACGCTCGCATTCGGCGAGATAGTACGCAATGTGTTAAAAAATCTGCCCATGTTCGGCGGCGCTAAGGGACTGGCCACCACCCATATCCAAATTCCGTCAAAGACGCTGTTTATCATCGGATTTATAACTGTGCTCGCGGTGCTTTTCTTTATACAAAACCTCATACGCAGTAAGCACGGACGAGCCATCACCGCCATACGCGACAACGAGATTGCCGCGCGTGCAATGGGCATAAATGTAACATTCTACAAGTTGTTTGTATTCACCGTTTCTGCATTTTTCGCAGGTATGGCCGGTGTTATCTACGGCCACTTCACCAACCCCGTAATGTACAGCACCTTCTCATACAACTACTCCATTGAGATTTTGGTTATGGTGGTGCTCGGCGGCATGGGCAGTATCAACGGCTCCATTATCGCGGCCGCCCTCATAACCTACATCAACTTCAAGTTGCAGAGCCAGTTGACCGGTGACCTCGCCGCGCTCAAGTTGCTCATTTATGCCATTATACTGATTGTTGTGGTTGTATTTAACAATGCGCCGTCACTCAAGCCGCTCAAGGAGAAATTGAGTGTCAAGTCGCTGCGCAAGGCCATCTTGCGCCGAACCAAGACCGATGCCATATACGACGACGATGCGGCGTGGAACCGCATTGACACCAAGATTGATATGGACGAAGTGGTCTCGACCGATATAAAGCCCAATGATTTCAGCAGCCCCGTTGAGCCCGAGAAAGGTGGTAAAAAATAATGTCGGATATTATGTTAAAAACCGAAAATCTCGGCATTACTTTCGGTGGACTCAAGGCGGTTCAAAATGTCAATATCGAGATACGGCGCAACCAACTTTACGGTTTGGTCGGACCCAACGGCGCCGGCAAAACCACCGTGTTCAATATTTTGACCGGTGTCTATCAGCCCACATACGGGTCGTTTTATCTTGACGGCGAGTGCCTCAACGGTAAAAGTCAAGAGACCATCAACCACAAGGGCATTGCCCGCACATTCCAAAATATTCGCCTGTTCAGCAACATGAGCGTTATACGAAATGTAATGGTCGGTCTGTCCAACCAGCCGGAGTTTAGGTGCAGCCCCTTTACCAGCATGTTCCGCCTGCCGCGCCACTTCAATACCGAGGTCAGAATGCGCGAGCGGGCCAAAGAGATACTGCGCATTTTCGGTCTGGAGGAGGAGCGCAACAATCTGGCATGCAACCTGCCTTACGGCAAGCAGCGCAAGTTGGAGATTGCCCGCGCACTGGCCACCAATCCTAAACTGCTCCTGCTCGACGAGCCGGCCGCCGGCATGAATCCCAACGAGACGGCCGACCTGATGGACATTATCCGCCGCATTCGCGATGAATATGACCTGACCATACTGCTCATTGAGCACGATATGAAGTTTGTATCCGGTCTGTGCGACGAGATTACCGTGCTCAATTTCGGCACTGTACTGGCACAGGGCGACACCAAGACGGCTTTGAATGACCCCGAGGTCATCAAGGCGTATATAGGAGGTTAAGCGATATGGCTATTCTGGAAGTAAAAGACCTCAATGTCTACTATGGTGTCATTCAGGCGCTCAAGGGCATCAGTTTTGAAGTTAACGAGGGCGAGATAGTCACCCTGATTGGTGCCAACGGTGCCGGCAAAACCACCACCATGCAGAGCATCATGGGGCTTATTCCGTCGCAGGGCGGCACAGTCAAATTTGACGGCAGCGATATAACCCACACGCCCTGCCACAAAATAGTTCACATGGGCATGACTCAGGTACCGGAGGGGCGTCGTGTCTTTCAGGAACTGACAGTATACGAAAACCTGCTTATGGGCGCCTACACTCAAAAAGACAAGAGCGGTATCAAGCAGAATGTTGAAGAAATATACACCTATTTCCCACGGCTGGGCGAGCGCCGAAATCAGGTTGCAGGCACCCTTTCGGGCGGCGAACAGCAGATGCTGGCCATGGGTCGTGCCATGATGAGCCACCCGAAACTGCTCATGCTGGACGAGCCGAGCATGGGGCTCTCTCCCCTCCTGGTTGATGAGGTGTTCGACATCATAGTAAATACCTTCAACAAGGCCGGCACAACCATACTGCTGGTTGAGCAGAATGCAGGCAAATCGCTTGCCATATCCGACCGTGCATATGTACTTGAAAACGGCAACATTGTGCTCAGCGGCACAGGCAAAGAACTGATGCAAAGCGAAGAGGTCAAAAAGGCCTACCTCGGCGGCTGATATAATTCAACAGAAAATGCAGACTGTCTGTTTTAGACGGTCTGCATTTTTATTATGCTGTGTTTACTGCGCGTCTTTGTTTATAAAATTGTGCATCGCCTCGTACATTCCGGTTGATGACAGGCCGCTCACAAGGCCGCCCAAAACAATAGTCGGTGTTATCGACCAATCGCTCAGCCAAATGTTGATCAAAACGCCAAGTGCACCCAAGATGAGTGGAATAAACCTGTTTATACCGTTACCCGGCACAACATTTTTGATTATATATCCCACGCAAAGACATATTCCCACCACAACAAGCACTATGTAGTCATTAAGAAAGTCCATGATTGAACGCCTCCAAGTCGCTGATACGGTGATTAGCCGTCTTGATTTTTTCCTCAATAATAGGTATGCGTTCTGCAAAATTGTTATGCTTGTCTACCTTCTTTTCCAACTGCTGAATACGGTAGTTGGTCAGTTTACTTGAAGTGACAATGCCGCCGAATGTGCCCACCATCGTGCCTGCAAAGGCAATGAGAGCAACTAAAATATCGGCCATGTTACTTCACCCCCAAAATCGCTTTCCATGTCTCAAGCCCGACGCAGCCGTCGGCGGTCAGTTTCTTTGACCTCTGATAAGCGATAACCGCCTTTTGTGTGGCGGTGCCGAATTTGCCGTCGGCAGTCACACCGACCGCTTTTTGCACAATTTTGGTCAGATTTTTGTATTTGTATGTCAGCCGCTTGCGGCAGATTGCCTTTTGCGCGACCGCCTCGCACTGCTTGCCCCAAATGCCGTCGGCTGTCAGTTTGAAGCCGTCCGCATTGGCGGCATTTTGCCATGCTTTGATGACACTGTCGAGAAGCGGCGCGCCGCCGAATGTATCACGGCGCTCCTGCTTATCGGAATACCAAAACGACTTTGCCGTGCGAGTGTCAATATGAACGAAGTTATCATACAGCCCAATGCCATTGATGCCGATGCTCTCGGCATATTTGGCCACCTCGGCCGGCTTTATCCCTTTGACAACAATGTCAGCGGCTTGTCCCTTGGTGTGATATGAGCCGGCGGCACCGCCGACCGCTTTGTTGTGAGCGGCACAGCGATAACCGCTGTTGACTGTCACGGCACAGCCGAAACGGTCGCGTATCTTTTGCAGCAGGCCGACCAATTGGCTGTCAATGAGAGTTTTGGCACAGCAGCCGCGTCCGTGGCAGTCAAATTCGGCAGATGTGAAGTTATTACTCAGTTG